>URZN01000010.1 GCA_900552345.1 uncultured Collinsella sp.
CCACTGCGGCGCCGACACCGAGAGCCTCCTGCACGGCTACGAAGAGTGGGGCGAGGCCGTACTCAATCGCTTGCGCGGTATGTACGCCTTCGTCATCTGGGACAAGAAGAAGAACAAGCTCTTTGGCGCCCGCGATATCTTTGGCATCAAGCCGCTCTACTACTATCCCATGGCCGATGCGGGCGACGGCGCGCCGGGTGTGCTCTTTGGCTCTGAGATCAAGAGCTTCCTGGACTATCCGCACTTCCACAAGGCGGTCAACAAAAAGGCCCTGCGTCCGTACATGACGCTGCAGTATTCGGCAACCGAGGAGACCTTCTTCGAGGGCGTCTACAAGCTGCCGCCGGCGCATTACTTTACCGTAGACATCCCGACCGGCAAGATGAACATCGAGCGCTATTGGGATTGCGATTACTCCGCCGTCGAGAAGCCGTTCGAGGAGTACGTCGACGAGCTGGATGAGGTTGTGCACGAGAGCGTCGAGGCCCATCGCATCGCTGATGTTAAGGTCGCTTCCTTCCTCTCCGGCGGCGTCGACTCCAGCTATATTGCCGCTTGCCTTATGCCCGACAAGACCTTCTCGGTGGGCTTCGATTACAAGAACTTTAACGAGACCAACTACGCCAAGGAGCTTTCCGATAAGCTCGGCGTCGAAAACGTTCGCAAGATGATTACCGCCGACGAGTTCTTCGGTGCGCTCGAGGACATCCAGTATCACATGGACGAGCCGCAGTCCAACTTGTCTTCCGTGCCGCTGTGGTTCTTGGCCGAGATGGCCCGCAAGGACGTTACCGTCGTGCTTTCGGGCGAAGGCGCCGACGAGCTCTTTGGTGGCTACGCCTACTACGAGGACACGGTCCCGGTGCGCAAGTACAAAAAGATGGTGCCGCTGCCCATCCGTCGCGCGCTCGGTAACCTGGCGCTGCATATGCCGTACTTCAAGGGACATAACTTCCTGGTCAAGGGTGCCGAGATCCCCGAGAAGTCGTTCCTGGGACAGGCTCTGGTATGGCCGGAGCGCGAGGTCGACGGCGTGCTCAAGCCCGAGTACAACACCGGCGATGGCGCCTTCGAGCTCGCTGCACCCATCTATGCGCGCGTGAAGGGTCAGCCCGAGCTGGTCAAGAAGCAGTACCTGGACATGAACATGTGGCTCCCGGGCGACATTCTGCTCAAGGCCGACAAGATGTGCATGGCACACTCGCTGGAGCTGCGCGTGCCCTTCCTGGACCGCAAAGTCATGGAGTTCGCCGAGCACATTCCCGACCGCTACCGTATCAACGAGAACGGCAACAAACAGGTACTCCGCCACGCTGCCAACAAGTCGCTGCCCGATGAGTGGGCCACCCGTCCCAAGGTGGGCTTCCCAGTACCGATCGTCTACTGGCTGCGCGAGCAAAAGTGGTACGACTACGTCAAGGAGTACTTCACCGCGCCGTGGGCAAGCGAGTTCTTCAATACCGACGAGCTCATGCACCTGCTCGATCTGCACTTTGCGGGCAAGGGCGATTTCCAGCGCAAGATCTATACGCCGCTCGTGTTCCTGGTGTGGTACAAGCGTTTCTTTATCGACGAGGGCCAGCCTTCTGTTAAGGCTGCCTAGTCTCGGCTTACGAATGCCTGTGCGTAACGGCTCCTCCGGGAGCCGTTTTTGCGCGAGCACGTTTCAGTTACTATGAAAACCGTCCCTGCCAAATGGCTGAGAAAGGTGAAAGATGCACCATTCGGATTCCGCGACCGTGACCACGGTCGATACGCTTGCCAAGCTGCTCGATGTGTGCGGCGAGCTGCGTGCTTCGGAGCAGGTTGACGAGCGCGCCGTGACCGGCTGTTCGTTTGATTCGCGCGCGGTTTCGGCGGGTGACGTGTTCTTTTGCAAGGGCGCTGCCTTTAAGCCCGCGTTTTTGAGCATGGCGCTCGATGCGGGCGCCGTCGCATTTGTGTGCGAAGAGTCGCTGGTCGAGTCTCTGGAGCTGCTGGCGCAGGAGAGCGGTGCTGCAATGTTGGTTGTTGATAGCGTACGCACAGCGATGGCGCTGTTGCCGCCCGAGGTCTACGACCGTCCCGACCATGACGTCAAGATCGTGGGCATCACCGGTACCAAGGGAAAGACCACGGCCGCTTTTATGCTCCAGTCCATCATCAAGGCGGCGGGCGAGTCCTGCGGCATGATCGGCTCGGTGAACACCGACGATGGTATCGAGTGCTACGAGAGCACCAACACCACGCCCGAGGCCCCCGAGGTCTGGCGCCATATCGCCAACTGTCGCGCGTCTGGTCGCCAGTCCATGGTCATGGAGGTCTCAAGCCAGGCGCTCAAGTACCAGCGCGTCGAGAACCTGCCGTTTGACGTAGCGTGCTTCCTCAACATCGGGCGTGACCACATCTCGCCGATCGAGCACCCGACCTTCGGGGATTATTTTAAGAGCAAGCTCAGGATCTTTGATCAGGCTAAGACCGCCGTAGTGAATCTGGGCACCGATGAAGTCGAACGCGTGCTGGAGGCCGCGTCGACGGCCGAGCGCTTGGTGACCGTTGGCGTCGAGCATCCCGAGGCGAGCCTGTGGGCAAGCGATGTCCGCATGGTCGGCTTCAACATCGAGTTTAACCTGCATGGCATGAGCGCTGACGAGCCCGAGGAGGGGGAGAAGGTCCTGCTGGGTATCGCGGGAGACTTTAACGTGGAAAACGCGCTGGTCGCTATCGCCGCCGCGCGCGAGATGGGTATCGGTATCGATGCCATCAAGAAGGGCCTCTCCAAGCTGCGTGTGCCGGGCCGCATGGAGGTCGTGGAGTCGAAGGATGGCCGCGTGGTTTGCGTTGTTGACTACGCTCACAACCAACTTTCGTTCCGCTCGCTCTTTTCGTCGGTCAAGCGCGCGTTTCCCGCCAGCCCGGTCATTGCGCTGTTTGGTGCCGCTGGAGGCAAGGCACAGGAGCGCCGTGAGCAGCTTCCGCGCGAGGCCGCACCATATTCTGATCTGCTGATCTTTACCAACGAGGATCCGGCTCACGAGGACCCGATGAAGGTCTGTCGCGAGCTTGCCGAGCATGTTCCCGACGATACCCCAAACAAGATCATCCTCGATCGCGAGGCTGCTGTGCACGAGGCGTTCAAGGCGGCGCGTGAGGAATACGTCAGCCCCGATGCGCCCACCATCGTCTTGCTGTTGGCAAAGGGCGACGAGGAGCTCATGCACGTGGGCGATGAGTTCGTGCCCATCGAGAGCGATCTTTCGCTTGCCAACCGTTTAATCGATGTTACCCAGTTTGACTAATGAACTGCGATGAGGGCGGCGTCCTGAGCGCGCTGCCGTTGCAAGCGCGTTTCCCCTCAAGCGAGGCGCGCCGCCTAAGACCAGAAGCCCCTTCTACGTAATGGAGTGACCATGTCCCACAATACCCTGCCGACCGTCGCTGAGCTTTCGGGCGAGATGCGCGAGCGTCTTGCCAAGGTTAAGTACGTCTTTACCGACCTGGACGCCACGATGCTCGCACCCGGCTCGTGCGTGCTGCGCGACAACGACGGCAACCCCTCGACCAAGCTCGTCGAGGCTGTCGTGGCACTTGCCCGCGCCGGCATACAGGTGGTTCCCACCTCGGGCCGCAACCGCACCATGATCCACGAGGATGCGCGCGTGCTCGGCCTCAACTCCTACATCGGCGAGATGGGTGGTCTGGTCATGTACGACCTCAAGGCCAACGATTGGGAGTACCTGACCGGCGATATGCCCTACGACCCCGCCTGCGACCTCACGCCGCATCAGGTGATCGAGCAGACCGGCGTGTGCGAGAAGATTCTCGCCCGCTGGCCGCATAAGATCGAGTACCACAACGACATGTCGACTGGCTACAAGTACCGCGAGGTCACCGTCGGCATGCGCGGCGATGTGCCCGACGACGAGGTCCAGGCCATTCTTGATGAGGCCGGCTGCGGCCTGGTCTGGGCCTGCAACGGCCATCTGACCCATCTGTCCAAACCGACGACGCTCGAGCTCGAACGCGTCGAGGATGGCCGCGCGTTTAACATCAATCCCGCCGGCCTCAACAAGGGCGTTGCCATCGCACGTTTCTGTGAGCACCTGGGTATCGAGCGCGAGGAGACGCTGGCGCTCGGCGATTCCGAGTCCGACTTCTACATGGCTGACCACGTGGGCACGTTCTGCCTGGTCGAGAACGGTTTGACCAGCGCCGGCGCGCCCGAGTTCCTGGATGTTTGCGATAACGCCTACGTCACGCGCGGCAAGATTGTCGATGGCTGGGCGGCAACGGCAGAGCTGCTCGTCGCGGCCCGTTCGTAGTGCGGTCCTATCGCGCTGAGCCATATCTTTTCGAGAGAGAATCTGGTGAGGTAATGTCCGATATCGAGAATCCGGCAGGCGACACGCGCCCGATTGGCGTGTTCGATTCTGGTCTGGGCGGTCTGACGGTTGCACGCGCCATCGCAACGGCGTTGCCGCACGAGTCCGTCTACTACTTTGGCGACACCAAGCGCTGCCCCTACGGCACCCGCACCGAGGACGAGGTGCGCTCGTTTGCACTGCAGGCGGGCCGCTGGCTGTCGAAGCACGACGTCAAGATCATGGTCATCGCCTGCAATACGGCGACCGCTGCGGCCTTGCGTTTGGCCCAGCAGGTGCTCGACGTCCCCGTCATCGGTGTGATCGCACCGGGCGCACGCGCGGCAATCAACAGCACCCGCACGCGCCGGGTGGGCGTGCTCGCCACCAACCTCACCATTCGCTCAGGTGCTTACACGCGTGCCATTCAGGACCTGGATGCCGGCGTCGACGTATACGGCTGCCCTGCCTCGAGTTTTGTCGAGGTCGTTGAGCACGAGCTCGCCTCGGGTGCGCATCTGCAAGAGCAGTGGCTCGAGAACGAGGACATCTTTGATACGCCTGCCGTACGCGCGCTGGTCGGTGCCACGGTTGAACCGCTGCGCGACCACGGCATCGATACCGTGGTGCTCGGCTGCACGCATTTTCCGCTGCTCGTGGGGCCTATTCGCCATGCACTGGGTCCCGGAGTGCGCGTGGTGAGCTCCGCCGAGGAGACCACGCGTGAGCTGACCGATATTCTCACGCGCCGCGAGCAGCTGGCGGGCGACGCAGCCGAGCCGCAGCATCGTTTTGCAACGACGGCCGATAACATTGCCGAGTTTGCGGTGGCGGGCAGCTTTATCTTTGGTCAGCCGCTCAAGAGCATCGAACATATCGATATCGATGAGCTGAAATAGATAAAAGGTCACCGACCAAAAGCTCACGTTCACCTTTTGCCGAAAGGATTTTTCCATGGAGTATATGCAGGCCAATCGCGCCAACGGCCGCGCCGCCGATGAGCTGCGCCCCATCAAGCTTACCCGTGGCGTCATGAAGCACGCCCATGGTTCGTGCCTGGCCGAGTTTGGCGATACGCGCGTGCTGTGCGCCGCCACAATTGAGGAGGGCGTGCCGGGCTGGCGCAAGGGCGCCAAGGCCGGTTGGGTAACGGCGGAGTACGCCATGCTGCCGGCATCGACCGGCAAGCGCTGCAAGCGCGAGCATGCCAACCGCAAGGGTCGCTCCATGGAGATCGAGCGCCTCATCGGCCGCAGCCTGCGTACCGTCGTCAACATGAAGGCGCTCGGCGAGTACACCGTCACCGTCGACTGCGACGTGATTCAGGCAGACGGCGGCACGCGAACGGCGAGCATTACCGGCGCCTGGGTGGCACTGCACGCCGCCCTTGCCATGTGGGTCGAGGCGGGTAAGCTCGAGCGCATCCCGCTCACGGGCCAGGTCGCCGCGATTTCCATGGGCGTTGTCGACGGCAACACCCTGCTCGACCTGGATTATTCCGAGGACAGTCACGCCGAGGTCGACATGAACCTTGTCGCCACCGATACCGGCGAGATGATCGAGCTCCAGGGCACTGGCGAGCAGGCGCCCTTCGACCGCAAACGCCTCAATGCCCTGCTCGATTTGGGCGACAAGGGCATTGCCGAGCTCATCGAGCTCCAGCACCAAGCCCTCGCCTAACCTGCCAAAAAGGGACAGGTTTATTTTGGCAGGTTTTATCTGCGGAAACGCTGAACTGTAAGGCTGCTGCCGCGCGAGGGGAGGGGCTTGAGAGCCTAATTACCTTTTGTGTGGCGTTGTTATAAGAACAAGGAGACCATTCATGGCGCTTGAGAAGATCGACATTGACACCCTCGACCCGGCGGCGACCATCGTCGTGGCAACGGGCAACGCCCATAAGCTCACCGAGATCGAGGCCATTTTGGGCAAGGTTATGCCCGAGGTTCGCTTTGTGGCGCTCGGCCAGCTGGGCGATTTTGAGGACCCCGAGGAAAACGGCACGACGTTTTTGGAGAACGCCATCATCAAGGCCCAGGCTGCGGTGGAGGAGACGGGCCTTATGGCCATTGCCGACGATTCGGGCCTGGTCGTCGACGCGCTGGACGGTGAGCCCGGTGTGTATAGCGCGCGCTACGCGGGCGTTCACGGCGACGATGCCGCCAACAATGCCAAGCTGCTCGTGAATCTGGAGGGCGTGGCCGACGAGGACCGCACTGCGCGCTTTATGAGCGTCGTCGCGCTCATCGACACGGACGGTTTGGTCACCTATGGTGAGGGCGCCTGCGAGGGCGTTATCGCACACGAGGGCCGCGGCGATCACGGCTTTGGCTACGACCCGCTGTTCCTGCCGGTCGACACGCCGGGCAAGACCATGGCCGAGCTGACGACGGATGAGAAGAACGCCATCAGCCATCGATTCCATGCGCTCGAGCACCTATCCGCCAAACTGACGGGCGAGGAGTAGGCCGTGCGTGCGGTGGTGCAGCGCGTGCTCAACGCCGGCGTGACGGTCGACGGCGAGTGCGTGGGCAAAATTGGGCGCGGCTATCTGGTGCTGCTGGGCGTGGGCCACGGCGACACGCGCGCCGAGGCCGATAAGCTGTGGGGCAAGCTCCGGGGCTTGCGCATTAACGAGGACGAGAACGGCAAGACCAACCTGGCCCTTGCCGATGTCGACGGCGAGGTTCTCGTGGTGTCGCAGTTCACGCTGTTCGCCGATTGCCGTCACGGCCGCCGCCCATCGTTTACGGATGCCGGCGCCCCCGATGTCGCCAACGAGCTCTACGAGTACTTCCTGACGCTTGTGCGCGAGGACGTCGAGCACGTAGCGCATGGCATCTTCGGCGCCGACATGAAGGTCGACCTCGTCAACGACGGTCCATTCACCATAGTCCTGGACACCGATAGCCTGTAAGTAGTCAATTTGGGACGGGGCTTATTTAGCTACTTGCGTATGGCCACAACAGGGTGCTATAGTATTAGAGTTTTGTCTATCTTAGGGATATTATCCCCTTTTTGAATTGCACCTTCTGGAGGCCCTGTTCATGGAAGAGATGGAAGTCAATCACGTCGACGACATCCACGAGAAGCTGACCGATATGGTGGGCGATCGCGTTAAGGTGAAGGCCAACATGGGCCGCACCCGCGTCGTCGAGCGCATGGGCACCATCAAGAGCGTCCATCCGGCAGTCTTTATCGTCGAGGTCGACGAGCGCCGTGGCCGCAAGTCGCGTCAGTCCTACCAGTATATTGATGTTCTCACCGGCCAGGTCGAGCTGTTTGACCCCGAGAGCGGCGAGCACATTTTTACTCCGCTCGGCAATCAGCTCGAGGAGCACTAGCGGTGACCGATTGGTCCCTGACCCTTTCCGCGCCGGCAAAGATCAACCTCTATCTGGGGGTTCATACCGAGCGCGACGACCGCGGCTACCATAAGGTCGATTCCCTGATGGCAGCCGTCGGTCTTGTCGATACCGTTACGGTTACGCCGGCACAGGCACTGACCGTCCAGACGATTCCGGCATCCGATTTTCCCATGCAAAAGAATACGGCGTATCGTGCGGCCGCTGCTATGGCCGAGCATTATGGTCGCGAAGCCAATGTCTGCATCACGATCGAGAAGCGCATCCCGTTGTGTGCCGGCCTGGGCGGTCCTTCGACGGATGCCGCGGCGGTCATTGTCGCCTTGGCAGAGAGTTGGGGCATCGACCGTGCCGATTCCGCGCTGGACAACATCGCGCGCGGCATTGGCGCTGACGTTCCCTTCTTTTTGCATGCCAGCCCTGCATTTTACGTGGGTGGGGGAGACGTGCTGGCAACCGAGTACCCCGCACTACCCGCGACACCCGTCGTGCTGGTCAAGCCGCGCGAGGCAAGCGTTTCAACAATTGAAGCCTATCGACGTTTTGACGAGACCCCTGCGCCTGCGGACAAGCCCGGAGCGATCGCATCTGCCCTTCACTCGGGAGATGCAGAGGTGGCCTACGCGCTCGTCCACAACAACTTGGGTGTCATTTCCGCGCAGATGGAGCCGCGGATTCAAACGGTGCTCGACTGGCTTCGTTCGCAGAACGGTACCGTTGCCGTAAACGTGTGCGGTTCGGGTGCCTGCTCGTTTGCTCTCTGCGATAGCGCCGCCACGGCAGTCAATCTTGCGGCAGCCGCTCAACAAAACGGCTGGTGGGCTTATGCAACGGAGCTCGTTTCCGACACGGTTCGCATTGAAGCGCCAAAGAAGTAAAAATTTCTCTGGCACACGACGGAAATCTTTGTTACTATAGTCGAGCTAACGGGTTGTGGCTCAGTTTGGTAGAGCACTGCGTTCGGGACGCAGGGGTCGCTGGTTCAAATCCAGTCAACCCGACCAGAGCATGAGGAGGGACCGCTTCTTGCGGTCCCTTTTTTTAGCTATTGTTGTGATACCGCGATACCCGCGGTATACTCATTCGAGCTTGTCTCGCTGTATTGTGGAGGTCTACATGTTTGGACTGAGGGCTCCTGAGCTCATCATTATTCTCGTTGTTGTCCTGATTATCTTTGGGCCTAAGAACCTGCCGAAGCTCGGTAAGTCCCTCGGCTCTACCGTCAAGAATATCCGCGAGGGTATGGAGGGCGACGATAAGGGCGAAACCAAGCAGGCCGAGGACGTTGTGGTCGAGGAGTCCAAGGAGGACAAGGAGATCGCAGAGCTCGAGGCCAAGCTCGCTGCTGCCAAGCAAAAGAAGGCAGAGGACAGCGACGCGGACGCAGAGTAGTCCCATCCCTTTGGGGTGAGCACCTGACCGGCTTGCCCGCAGGCTAGCCGGTCTTTTTCGTTTTTGTTGACAGTTGATCGTTACATCATAGTTGGGGAGATATCCGTATGGACGCAAGCCAGATCGTACTGACCGCTGAGGGCCGCCAGAAGCTCGTCGAGGAGCTCGCTTGGCGTGAGGGCGATTACGCCAAGGAGATCGTCGAGGACATCAAGGAAGCCCGCGCGTTCGGCGACCTTTCGGAGAACTCCGAGTACGATGCCGCCAAGGACAAGCAGGCCCAGAATGCTGCTCGCATCGCCGAGATTCAGGCTATTCTCGCCAACGCCCAGGTTGCTGCCACCACGGGTGATCTGACCGTCTCCATCGGTTCCACCGTTTCGTTGATTGATCCCAACGGTGAGGTCATGGAGGTCACGCTTGTCGGTACCACCGAGACCAACTCGCTCGAGCACAAGATCTCCAACGAGTCTCCGGTCGGCCACGCCATCATTGGTCATGGCGAGGGCGACTCCGTCGAGGTCGTTACGCCTTCCGGCAAGACCCGCATCTACACCATCGCCAAGATCGCACGCTAGACCACGGTCCCGCGTAAAGGTATGTTTTCGCTCCCTGGGACCGAATCCTGGGGAGCGTTTTAGTTTGAGGAGCTAACTATGGCAGAAAACCAGAACGCCGCCGATCAGGCATCGACGCTCAACGACGAGCGCGCCACCCGCCTGGCCAAGCGTGCCTCCCTGTTCGAGGCGGGCCAGAACCCGTATCCCGAGCACTCCGAGATTGAGGACTACGTCGTCGACATCGAGACTAAGTACGCCGAGCTCACCGATGGCGAGGACACCGAGGACGTCGTGAAGATCGGCGGCCGTGTGGTTGCCAAGCGCGGTCAGGGCAAGATTATGTTCATCGTCGTGCGCGACGCGACCGGTGAGATCCAGCTGTTCTGCCGCATCAACGATATGGACGAGGCCGCCTGGAACACGCTCAAGGCACTCGACCTGGGCGATATCCTGGGCGTGACCGGCGTAGTCGTGCGCACCAAGCGTGGCCAGCTTTCCGTTGCCCCCAAGAGTGCGACGCTGCTGTCCAAGGCCGTTCGCCCGCTGCCCGAGAAGTTCCACGGACTCTCCGACAAGGAGACCCGCTATCGTCAGCGCTATGTCGACCTGATCGCCAACGACGACGTTCGCGAGACCTTCCGCAAGCGCTCGCAGATTCTCTCCACGTTCCGCCGCTTTATGGAGTCCGATGGCTACATGGAGGTCGAGACCCCCATCCTGCAGACCATCCAGGGCGGAGCTACTGCCAAGCCGTTCATCACGCACTTCAACGCGCTCGATCAGGAGTGCTACCTGCGTATCGCCACCGAGCTGCACCTCAAGCGCTGCATCGTCGGCGGCTTTGAGCGCGTGTTCGAAATCGGTCGCATCTTCCGCAACGAGGGCATGGACCTTACCCACAATCCCGAGTTCACCACGATGGAGGCCTACCGCGCCTTCTCCGATCTCGAGGGCATGAAGGCGCTCGCCCAGGGCGTCATCAAGGCCGCTAACAAGGCCATCGGCAACCCCGAGGTCATCGAGTATCAGGGCCAGACTATCGACCTGTCCGGTGAGTGGGCAAGCCGCCCCATGACCGACATCGTCTCCGACGTGCTCGGCAAGCAGGTCACCATCGACACGCCTGTTGAGGAGCTTGCTGCCGCCGCACGCGAGAAGGGCCTGGAGATCAAGCCCGAGTGGACCGCCGGCAAGATCATCGCCGAGATCTATGACGAGCTGGGCGAGGACACCATCGTCAACCCCACCTTCGTGTGCGATTACCCCATCGAGGTTAGCCCGCTTGCCAAGCGCTTTGAGGATGACCCGCGCCTGACCCATCGCTTTGAGCTGGTCATCGCCGGCCACGAGTACGCGAACGCGTTCTCCGAGCTCAACGACCCGGTCGACCAGGCCGAGCGCTTCGCTGCCCAGATGGCCGAGAAGGCCGGCGGTGACGACGAGGCCATGGAGTACGACGAGGATTACGTGCGCGCCCTCGAGTACGGTATGCCTCCCGCGGGCGGCATTGGCATCGGTATCGACCGCGTGGTCATGCTGCTCACCAACCAGGCTTCCATCCGCGACGTGCTGCTGTTCCCGCACATGAAGCCCGAGAAGGGTTTCCAGTCCGGTGCCGCTGCTGCCAAGGCTGCCGAGGCCGGCAACACCGCGAGCCCCTTCGTCAAGCCGCTCAAGCCCACGGTTGATTATTCCAAGATTGCCGTCGAGCCGCTGTTTGAGGAGTTCGTCGACTTTGATACCTTCTCCAAGAGCGACTTCCGCGCCGTGAAGGTCAAGGCATGCGAGGCCGTCAAGAAGTCCAAGAAGCTGCTGAACTTTACGCTCGATGATGGCACCGGCACCGACCGCACCATCCTCTCCGGTATTCACGATTATTACGAGCCCGAGGACCTGGTCGGCAAGACCTTGCTCGCCATCACCAACCTGCCTCCGCGCAAGATGATGGGTATCCCCAGCTGCGGCATGCTCATCAGCGCCATCCACGAGGAGGAGGGCGAGGAGCGCCTCAACCTGATCCAGCTCGACGTCTCCATCCCTGCCGGCGCAAAGATGTACTAACTAGTTACGCGGTTCTACGAACCGCGTAACGGCCCGACGCTGCGCGGGCCGCATTTGGACAATCTGACGTTCAACTTCAAGGGCGCGACCAGAAGGTCAGCGCCCTTTCGTTTCACGTCACCTTGTCACAAATGCGACCCGCTCGCTGGCGTTGCCAATACATCGACGTTGTCGGAGTAGTCATTGGGGACGTTCTTAAACGACTAGTCATTCAAGAACGTCCCCAATGACTACTCAATGGCTATTGCGCGCATGGCTCGCATGACAGCCGTCTCTTTTATGTTTCCTTTAGCCGTCGCTGTTTAGGATGGGGGTTAGTCGATAGGAAGGGAGCACCGGGATGGACGATGCGAGCGAGCGCGCGATTGAAGAGGACATGCTCGATCAGTTCAACTACTTTGATGATGAGGACGAGGAGCTGATCGACCGCCGCGAGCCAGCGCCGCTTGATTCCTTTGATCTGGTCGATGAAGAGACTGATGAGGTTGAGGACGAATCAACGGAGTCCCCACAGTCTTCGCGCCTTAACTCGCTGCTTTCGAGAGCCCCCATGCACCACGGCGTTCGTGCCGGCGCGCTCCATATGAAAACTGACTGGCACCAGATCGTGACGGCAGGCGATGAACTTGCCGTCGATGCGCCGCTCACCGATAAATCATCCATCATCTGCCGCACCGGTATGCTTATGCTCGCGAGCGGAACGGGTGCCTGGCGCGTGCGCGATACCATGAATCGCGTCGCCGCCGTACTCGGTGTGACCATCCACGTTGACTTAAGTCTCCTATCGTTTGAGTGCACCTGCATCGAAGATGGCCACTGCTTTAACGAGGTCGTCAGCTTGCCCACAACCGGCGTCAATACCCATCGCATTTGGATGATGGAGAGTTTCCTCAAGGAAATCGAGACCT
>URZN01000011.1 GCA_900552345.1 uncultured Collinsella sp.
GATGGGTTCCTCGCTCAGGTTTCCGCTGGTCATGACGAGAGCATGCATGCCGCGCGCTGCGGCCGCGGCGAGCAGTAAATGTTGAAGCGGTGTATAGGGGAGCATGACGCCGAGCTCGGGTAGATCGTGCGCGACGGACGGCGCGAGCGTAAGGGCGTCGGGGGAATCTCCCTCGCCAACAACACGCCGGCGCAACAGCACGATGGGGCGGATGCTACCGGTTAGCAAGCCGCGCTCGGCATCATCGACACGGCACAGGCGTTCAGTATCGGCAAGGCTGCGCACCATAACGGCAAGCGGCTTGTTGCTGCGGCGCTTGCGACGGCGCAGCTCGACCACCGCCTGCTCATTGGCGGCGTTGCAGGCCAGATGGAATCCGCCCAGACCCTTGATGGCGACAATGCCGCCGCTGGCCAGCAGTTCGACACAGCGGTCAATAATGGCATCGCTGGTTTCGCGCGTGCTGCCGACGGCTGGCGTCGCCCCCGAGCCTTCGAGTCCCATGTCGCCCGCCGCCTCGCGCCAGGTAATATGTGGCCCGCAGTCAAAGCAGGCATCGGGCTGCGCATGAAAGCGCCGGTCAAGCGGGTCACCATACTCTGCGGCGCACTCGGGGCACATGGGAAAGCAATCCATCGACGTGGCCGCTCGGTCATAAGGCAGCGACCGGATGATGGTAAAGCGCGGCCCGCAGTTGGTGCAGTTGATAAAGGGGTAGTGATAGCGTCGGTCGGCGGGGTCGAACAGTTCGCGCAGGCAGTCGTCGCACGTGGCGATGTCGGGTGAGATGAGCGTCGTGTGCATGGTCTGATCCTGCGACGCTACGATACGAAAGGCCTGCTCATCGTCAGCATCCCAAACGTCGGGCTCCAGGTCTGCAACAGCGATATGCTCAACGCGGGCCGCGGCAGGCGCGTGCTCCGACAGCGCGGCGACAAAGCCGTCGAGCGCCTCGACCGAAGCATGCGCCTCGATGTGCACGCCATCGCCCGCGTTGAGCACCCAGCCGCAAATGCCATGCGCCATAGCCTCGCGATACACAAATGGCCGCATGCCAACGCCCTGCACAATGCCCGTCACATGAATATGCACATGCCGCATGCGACCCTCCTTCGTTGAAACCTGTCCCTTTATGGCAGGTGTGCCGCGCAAAGACCCGTTACAGCCCCAGGCTTTGCTTGGTGGCGGCGCAGGTGAGCTCGCCGTGCTTGACGCCGCGCAGCCCCAGCAGACGGTCCGCCAGCTCGTAGACGCGTTTGCCGCGGCCTTTGAGCGCCAGAATCTCCAGGCAGTTGTGGTGGTCCAGATGCACGTGCATGGTCGAGACAATCTCGTCGGTGTAGTCGTGCTGCACCTCGTCCAGACGGCGCGTCAGATCGCCGGTATGGTGGTCATAGATCATAGTGAGCGAACCGATGACCTGCTCGTCGGGCGTGCGCATCTGCTCCTTGGCGATCGAGGCGCGAATCAGATCGCGTACGGCCTCGGATCGGTTAGCCACGTCACCGCGGCGCGCGATCTGCTCGTCAAAGCGGCGCAGCAGGTCGTCGGGCGCGGTGACCGAAAAGCGGACCAGCTCGGAGCTGGGGCCGCTGCAGCGGCAGCTCGCTTCGTCGTCCGCACCGTGGTCGTGCGCATGCTCGTGCTCGGCCACGTTACACCAGTTTCACAGAGCCGACGGAGTTGTGATCTGCCTCGATGGCCTCCTCGTAGCCCTCGAGCGCATCGTGCGCCTCGTGCAGCGCAGACATGGCGGCCTCGAGCTTGGCGCCAATGCGCTCCATATCAAAGTTCTCGGTCGCATGCAGCAGCTGATGGCTCCACTCGTGAGCGAGCTCAATGGTGTCGTCGACCTGCTTGACGCTCATGGCAAGCTGGCTCATGTTCATTCCGACGTCATGCATGGGAATCTCCTTTTGTACGGGGCGATATGGTGGTTCAGATTCTACTACGCCCGCCTTGGGCGCCGCCGCATAAGAAAACGGGTGCGAGTCCGTCTGACCCGCACCCGTTCACTGGGGGCTGTTTGTGTCTACCATACTATCCGTGGTCGCATGCCTTGCGTTTGGCACTCCGGCGAGCGGTGTGAAACCGCTCATGGACGGCAGGCAAGTAACAAGCGTATTACAGATGTTTCTCCAGCAGTGCCTGAAGCCTTGCCTTGGGTAGGGCGCCGACCGAGCGGTCGACCTCCTCGCCGTTCTTAAAGACGATCAGCGTGGGGATGCTCATGACGCCAAACTTCATGGCCAGGTCCTGGTTGTCGTCGACGTTGCACTTGGCCACAGCCAGCTTGCCGGCCAGCTCGTCGGCAACCTCGTCTACGATGGGCGAGAGCGAGCGGCAGGGGCCGCACCACGGGGCCCAAAAATCAACCAGTACGGGCAGGCTATCGTTGACGATAGCGTCGAAGTTCTCGGGGGTAATCTGCTTGATGTCAGCCATGGTGACCTCCATAATGCGACGT
The DNA here is from genome assembly GCA_900552345.1 of uncultured Collinsella sp. Classification (GTDB taxonomy): domain Bacteria; phylum Actinomycetota; class Coriobacteriia; order Coriobacteriales; family Coriobacteriaceae; genus Collinsella. The sequence goes on from URZN01000011.1 coordinate 2,468, forward strand.
GGCTCGGCCGCGTAAAACTCAGTACGACCGTGCTTATACCCAGCGGCTCGTAAAGCAACCACTCGCGGGCGGCTCTTTTATATAATGGTGGGCACGCAAACGATTGGAGAGCGCATGCCCACGTCACAAAGCCAGAAAAAAGAAGCCATCGCTCAGGCGACCGAGCAGGAGCTCGCATCGCTCGCGGGCCGCGGCGTGCGTATCGCGGGCAATGCGTGCTCGCCAATTGTGCTGGTCAAAGGCGATTTGGACGAAGCCGAGTGCTCGGGCGGCGAGCTGGCTGCCGGCGCGGATGGCGCCGCGTTGCGCAAGGCGCTCGGCGCCATTGGATATGCCCCCGAGGATTTTTGCGTGCTGGCAAGCGTCGCCGGCGCGGGCGATGGGACGGTCGCGGCGGGCGAGGCCCTGACGTGCGACCTGTTCCGCGAGGCGCTGGAGACCTTGGACCCCGAGGCGGTGCTGCTGCTGGACAACAGCGCGGCCGATGTCATGCGCGAGACCTATGCCGATATGCTTGTGGCAATTGATGACTTTGACACCGCCATGCTCAAGCCCGGCCTGGTCGCCCATGTGCAGGGACGCCGCGTGCTGGCGCTCGACGGTTTTGAGGCGGCACTCGCCGACAAGGCCGCCAAGCAGCGCATGTGGGCCTACATTAAGCAGCTGACCCCGGCGGCTGCACCGCTGTAGCGAGGCTGGCGGCAGCCCCTACATCACGGCGCGCAGCTCAAACCGGTCGCCATTAATGCGGAACTGGCAGTTGCCGCTCATGCGCTCCACGGTGAACTTGATGCTCTTGGTGCCAAAGCCGTGGCCCGAATGCTGGGTCACGGGTATGCCGTCGACCATGCGTGGCGGCTGTCCAAAGATGCCTCCTGCGCTATCGAGAGCTCGACTATCCTTAACTTGTCAGTTCGAAAATGGGCCTGCCGCATGACCGAATCTTTATTGCAACTTTACACCTAGGTTTACAGCTGTCTTGTCAGCTGTAAACCTAGGTGTCATACTAAAGCCCCAAGATTCGCCAAAAGAGAGGGGCCTTGATGGCACAGAGCGCGAACATGGATGCATCGGAGCTTGCACGCGACATTGCGGCCGGCCTGGCATCGGCAACGACGGCAACGGAGCGCGCGGCATTGGTGCCCGCAGAGCTCGTCGAGGCCATTCAGCAACTTAAAACCAAACGCGACGCGGTGATCCTGGCACACTATTACGTGGCACCCGAGGTCCAGGCTGTGGCCGATTACGTCGGCGACAGCTTCTACCTGGCAAAGCTTGCCAAGAGCCTGCCGCAGCAGACTATCGTGCTGTGCGGCGTGGAGTTTATGGGCGAGAGCGCCAAGCTGCTCAACCCCACCAAGACCGTGCTGCTGCCCGAGCCGGGCGCGGACTGCCCCATGGCTCACATGGTCAAGCGCGAGACGGTCGACGCCGCCCGCGCCGAGTACGGTGACGACCTTGCTGTGGTCTGCTACGTCAACTCCACAGTCGAGATTAAGAGCTGGAGCGACGTGTGCGTCACCAGCTCCAACGCCGTTAAGATCGTGTCCGAGCTGCCGCAGCAGCATATCCTGTTCATTCCCGACCAAAACCTGGGCCGCTTCGTAGCCGAGCAGGTGCCGCAAAAGCACGTTCTGCTCAACAAGGGCTACTGCCCGCGTCATCACATCATCACCGTCGAGCAGATCGTCGACGCGCAGGAAGCGCATCCCGATGCGCTCGTACTGGCGCACCCCGAGTGCAAAGCCGACGTCCTGGCCGAGGCCGACTACATCGGCTCCACCGCCGGCATCATCAAGTATGCCGAGGAGTCGGACGCCAACGAGTTCATCATCGTGACGGTCCGCGGCGTGCTCTACGAGCTCGAGCGCCGCTGCCAGGGCACCGGCAAAAAGTTCTACTTCCCCGCGGTGCAGCCCACCTGCGTCAACATGGATCTCATCACGCTCGAAAAACTCGTACGCTGCCTAGAGACGGGCGAGGGCGAGGTGAAGATCGGCGTGTCGGACGAGGCCGCCGACCAGGCCAAGCTCACGCTCGACCGCATGCTCGAGTACGCGGCGCGCTAAAACAACGTGACATGAGGGGCGGCCCCTTATGTCACATTACAAGGGAGAGGATTCCTGTGGAAACCAAGCAATACTCCGACATGGAGTGCGACGTCGTCATTGCCGGCTGCGGCGTGGCGGGCCTGTACGCTGCCCTCAATCTGCCGACGAGCACGCGCGTGATCATGCTCTCCAAGGGCGCGGTCGACGAGTGCGATTCGATGCTCGCACAGGGCGGCATCTGCGTGCTGCCCGAGGGCTCGGACTACGATGCCTTCTTTGAGGACACCATGCACGCCGGTCACTACGAGAACCGCCGCGAGAGCGTAGACATCATGATCCGCTCGAGCCGCTCGGTCATCAACGACCTGCTGGCGATGGGCGTGGACTTTGAGCGCAAGGCCGACGGCAGCCTCGACTTTACCCGCGAGGGCGCGCACAGCCGCCCGCGCATCGCCTTCCATGCCGATATTACGGGCAAGGAGATTACGACCAAGCTGCTCCAGGCTGTCCGTAAGCTGGACAACGTGCAGATTCTCGAACACGTTGCCATGACCGACATCCTGACCGCCGAGCGCGATGGCGCCACGGTGTGCACCGGCGTTGTCGCCGTTGCCGTGGATGAGGGCGATTCGGCTCGCCCCGCCGACGAGCTGGCAAATGCCGCTGAGGGCGTGCATGCCGGCGAGCCTTTTAAGATCCATGCCCGCCACACGCTGTGGGCTACGGGCGGTATCGGCGGCGTATACGACCATTCGACTAACTACCCGCAGCTCACGGGCGATGCCTGCTACATTGCTCAGGAGCATGGCATTACGATGGAGCACCTGGACTACGTGCAGATTCACCCCACGGGACTGTTCTCGCCGCAGCCGGGCCGCACCTTCCTGATCAGCGAGAGCTGCCGCGGCGAGGGTGCGATTTTGCTCAATGCCGCCGGCGAGCGCTTTACCGACGAGCTGCAGCCGCGCGATGTGGTCGCCGCTGCTATTCGCGAGCAGATGAAGCAGGACGGCACCGAGCACGAATGGCTGAGCTTTGCCCCCGTCGAGCGCGACGTGGTGACCGGGCACTTCGCCAACATCCGCGCGCGCTGTCTTGAGGACGGTCGCGACATCCTGGATGAGCCCATCCCCGTCACGCCCACGCAGCACTACTTTATGGGCGGCGTGTGGGTCGACAAGGACGGCCGCACCTCGATGCCCGAGCTCTACGCAGCCGGTGAGACAGCCTGCAACGGCGTGCACGGCAAGAATCGCCTGGCTTCCAACAGCCTGCTCGAGTCCCTAGTCTGGGGTCGCCGCGCCGCTTGGCGTATGCGCACCGGCGAGTCGCTGGCCGTGGAGCAGGCGGGCGAGCCCGCGCTCGATGGCCGTCATCGCGCCCTGAACGCCGACACCCTGGCAATCGATGATTTGGCCCGTGCCGCCGGCACGCAGGCCGTGGAGGAGTAGACCATGAATCCCATTACCATGAAGCTTGTCGTCGATGATCTAATTCTGCAGGCCCTGCGCGAGGACATTACCTTTGAGGACGTGAGCACGGCGAGCGTGTGCCCCACGGCGCGCCCCGCCACGGTGGAGCTCACCGCCAAGGCCGACGGCATCATCGCCGGCCTGGATGTGTTCGCTCGCACCTTTGAGCTGCTGGATTCGCAGAGCTCGGTGCTGTTTGATGTCGTCGACGGTGACGAGGTGCACGCCGGCGACCACGTGGGCCAGGTGCGCGGCGACGCTCGCGTGCTGCTTTCGGGCGAGCGCGTGGCGCTCAACTACCTGCAGCGCATGAGCGGTATCGCTACCTATACGCACCAGATGGCCGCGGCGCTCGAGGGCACCAAGACCGTGCTCGTCGACACGCGCAAGACCACGCCGGGCATGCGCGTCTTCGAGAAGGCCGCAGTCGAGATCGGCGGCGGCAGCAACCACCGCTATAACCTGTCGACGGCTGTCATGCTCAAGGACAACCACATCGACGCCGCCGGTGGCGTGGCACGCGCGATTGAGATGGCGCGCGCCCATGCGTCGTTTACCACGACGGTCGAGATTGAGTGCGAGAGCCTGGATATGGTGCGCGAGGCCGTGGAGGCCGGTGCCGATATCATCATGCTCGACAACATGACCCACGATGACATGGCTGCCGCCATCGAGCTTATCGCCGGTCGCGCCAAGACCGAGTGCTCGGGCAACGTGGACGCCAACAATATCCGCGCGCTCGCCGACCTGGGCGTTGACTTTATTAGCTCGGGGGCGCTGACGCACTCTGCGCCGATTCTCGACCTCTCGCTTAAGCACCTGCGTCTGTTGGACGGTAAATAATGGACGCCCGCGAGCGTCGCCGTGCCATCATGGGCGTGCTCGAGAGCGCCAAAGATCCTGTCTCGGGCAGTGCGCTTGCCCGCGAGGTGGGCGTGAGCCGTCAGGTCGTGGTGCAGGACATCGCCCTGCTGCGCGCCGACGGGCACGATATCGTCGCCACCAATCGCGGCTACGTGCTACAGGAGGCGGCGAGCAGCCCGGCTGTGCCCACGCGTCTGGTCAAGGTTCGCCACGGCGTGGAGCAGGCAGGCGATGAGCTCACGAGCATCGTTGACGCGGGCGGCGCCGTGCTCAACGTGATTGTCAATCATCGCGTGTACGGTAAAATCACGGCCGACCTGGACATCCGCAATCGTCGCGATGTTGAGCGCTACCTGCACGATATCGAGAGCGGCAAGAGCTTTCCGCTGCTAACGGTAACCAGCGGTTATCACTTCCACCGTATTGCGGCAGACGACGAGCAAACCCTCGACGAGATCGAGACCATGCTCAAGGAGAAGGGCTATCTGGCAGATCTGATGCCCTACGAAGATGACCTGTCCTAGTAACGACGAATGCAAAAGGAGGCCTCCGCGGCGATGCGGAGGCCTCCTTTTTGTGCACGGTGTACTTGTGAGTGTGCAAGTGGGGGAGTTGTTACTCCTCGACGATCTCGGTGATCGCGCCAGCGGGGCAAGCGTCCTGGCAAGCGCCACAGGCGACGCAGGAATCCTCGTCAGCGACGGTAGCGACGTCCTGGAGCTCCAGAACGCCAGCGGGGCAGGAGTCGACGCAAACGCCACAAGCGATGCACTCGTCGGCATCAATTACGGGATGAGCCATGGTAGTTTCCTCTCTGTTGACCGACGCTACAGGCGATGCGCGTCGGTTTGATTCGGGCAAAAACATACCACGGGAGCGACCGTTTGCAATACCCTCTGACCGGCATCTTCATACCGTTCGCCGAGTATGCCACGGCTTACTAAAAAATATGCAGGTGAGGCCGTTGAGCTGCGCAAATGTTAGCTATAGGTGACTTGAAATATAGGGCGATTGAGCGCGCCTGCGGAAAGGGCATCCCGTTATTTGGCCGAAAACCGGGTCGCAGTTTCCGGTTGGGCCCGCTAGAGGAAACTGCGACCCGGAATCCACGCTCAAACCGGGATGAACTTTCCGCAAGACGGCCCCCAGGCACCCCCGGACGCAAACCTCAGCCATCTCTACATAGATCTCAATAGATCTGCCGAGAACTCAAACAGTGTATCTACCTGCGCATTTGAGAACCTAAACTCTCAGAGATAAGAAATCTTATATGAATTGACTTAGATTTTGTATATTCCGGCCCATAAGGGGATACACTACATCCTGAAAGACAAGCCGAAGCGCCGCGCGACAGATCGTCGAGGCGGCGCGAACGCAAAAGAGAGAGGGAATTTCTAATGAGTAAGATTCTTGGTATCGACCTTGGTACTACTAACTCCGCTATGGCCGTCCTCGAGGGCGGTTCTCCGACCATTATCGTGAACGCCGAGGGCGACCGCACCACCCCGTCCGTTGTTGGCTTCCGTGCTGACGGCGACCGCGTCGTGGGTAAGGCCGCTAAGAACCAGGCTGTCACCAACCCCAAGAACACCGTGTTCTCCATCAAGCGCTTCATGGGCCGCAAGTACTCCGAGTGCACCTCCGAGATCAAGACCGTGCCGTACGAGGTCAAGGAGGGCCAGGGTGGCCGTGCCGTCGTCAACATCGAGGGCAAGGATTACACCGCCGAGCAGGTGAGCGCCATGACGCTCGCAAAGATGAAGGCCGACGCCGAGAAGTATCTGGGCGAGACCGTCACCGACGCCGTCATCACCGTCCCGGCCTACTTCAACGACGCTCAGCGTCAGGCCACCAAGGATGCCGGTAAGATCGCCGGCCTCAACGTCAAGCGTATCGTCAACGAGCCGACCGCTGCCGCTCTTGCCTATGGCCTGGACAAGCAGGGCACCGACCAGCGCATCCTGGTCTTCGACCTGGGCGGCGGCACCTTCGACGTCTCCATCCTCGACCTCGCCGACGGCGTGTTTGAGGTTCTGTCCACCTCGGGCGACAACCACCTGGGCGGCGACGACTGGGATCAGCGCGTCATCGACTGGATGGCCGACAAGTTCCAGCAGGAGAACGGCGTCGATTTGCGTCAGGACCCCATGGCCCTGCAGCGTCTGAAGGAGGCTGCAGAGAACGCCAAGAAGGAGCTCTCCGCGGCGCAGCAGTCCACCATTAACCTGCCGTTCATTACCATGAACCAGTCCGGCCCGCTGCACCTCAACTACACGCTGACCCGCGCCGAGTTCGAGAAGATCACCCGCGACCTGCTCGAGCGTTGCAAGCAGCCTGTCACCAACGCCCTGCGCGACGCCAAGCTCAAGCTCTCCGATCTGACCGAGGTCATCCTCGTCGGCGGCTCCACCCGTATGCCCGCTGTCCAGGATCTGGTCAAGACCATGACCGGCAAGCAGCCCAACATGTCCGTGAACCCCGACGAGGTCGTTGCCGACGGCGCTGCCGTCCAGGGCGGCGTGCTCACCGGTGACGTCGAGGGCATCCTGCTGCTCGACGTTACCCCGCTGTCGCTGGGCGTCGAGACCATGGGCGGCATCATGACCAAGATGATCGACCGCAACACCACGATCCCGACCTCCAAGACCGAGGTCTACTCCACCGCTGCCGACAACCAGACCAGCGTCGAGATCAACGTGCTCCAGGGCGAGCGCGAGCTTGCCCGCGACAACAAGTCGCTCGGTAAGTTCCAGCTGACCGGTATCCCGGCTGCCCGCCGCGGCGTGCCGCAGATCGAGGTCACCTTCGACATCGACGCCAACGGCATCGTCAAGGTCTCCGCTAAGGACAAGGGCACCGGCAAGGAGCAGCAGATCACTATCTCCGGCTCCACCGCTCTGTCTGACGACGAAGTCGATCGCATGGTCAAGGACGCCGAGGCTCATGCCGAGGAGGACAAGAAGCAGAAGGAAGAGGTCGAGGTCCGCAACCAGACCGATAGCCTTTGCTACTCCACCGAGCAGACCCTCAACGAGCTGGGCGACAAGGTTTCCGCCGATGTGAAGTCCAAGGCCGAGGCCGCTATCGCCGACGCCAAGAAGGCGCTCGAGGGCTCTGACGTCGAGGCCATCAAGGCCGCTGGTGAGTCCCTGCAGTCCGTGGCCTACGAGCTGGCTCAGGTTGTCTACGCCGACGCTCAGCAGCAGACCGACGGCGCCGCCGGTGCCCAGCCTGCCGACGATGACGTTGTCGACGCCGACTACGAGGTTGTGGACGACGAGGACAAGTAATCATGTCCGCCCGTAAAGCTCGCACGGAGGCGGCTGCCGCTGGCGCCGCCCCCGTTGACTCTGAGGAGAAGGACGTGAAGATTCCCGTAGAGGCCGTCGACGATACCGAGGTCAACGAGACCGAGGCCGCCGAGGCTGCCGAGAACCAGGTAGAGGATTCCAACAAGGAGACGACGATGACCGAGGACGAGATGGTGGAAGCTGCTATCCGCGCCGGTGAGGAAGCCGCCGATAACGACTTTAAGCTCAAGTTCGAGCAGGCCCAAAAGGAGCTCGCCGACGTGCGCAGCGAGCTCGATGCTGCGGCAGAGGCCCAGAAGGCCGCCGAGGACAAGGCAAAGGACGCTACCGAGCGCACCGCCCGCCTGCAGGCCGACTGGGAGAACTTCCGTCGCCGCACCGCCAACGAGCGCATTGCCGAGCGCGAGCGCGCGACCGAGAAGCTCGTCACTGCGCTGCTGCCGGTGGTTGACGATATCGAGCGTGCAATCGACCATGCCCGTAGCCAGGAGCTTTCCGACGATTTTAAGCAGTTCGTCGATGGCGTTGACGCGGTGCATGCCAAGCTGCTTGATGTGTTTGCGCACGAGGGCGTTGAGCCCATCGACCCCAAGGGCGAGGCGTTCGATCCGCTCGAGCACCAGGCCGTGGGGCGTGTCGAGGACGCATCGCAGTACGACGAGACCGTCAACGACGTGTACCAGAAGGGCTACCGCATGGCGGACCGCATCCTGCGCTCCGCGATGGTGACGGTGACCTACGGTGGCGATAAGCGCCCCGCACCGGAGCCCGAAGCGGCGCCCGAGGATGCCGCGGCCGATACGGCCGAGAGCGCCGAGGAGTAATTGAGAAGGGCCCCGGGGCAACACCCGGGGCCCTTTCTGGCCTAGTGCCATATGAAAGCATGAGCCGCCGTCCGCAGGGGCGGCGGATATAACAGGAGAGGAGCTACGATGGCTGCAGGCAAAACCTTCTATGACATCCTGGGCGTATCCAAGAGCGCCTCCGACAAAGAGATCAAGAGCGCGTTTCGCAAGCTCGCGCAAAAATATCACCCCGATGCCGGCGGCGACGAGGCCAAGTTTAAGGAGATTAGTGAGGCCTACGAGACGCTTTCGGACGAGAAGAAGCGCAAAGAGTACGACCAGATGCTCATGTTCGGCGGCATGCCGGGCGCGGGCGGCGCGTATAGCGGTGGCTACGGCGCCGGTGCCGGCGCGAGCGGTTGGGGCGATATCTTCGACAGCATCTTCAGCGGCAACGGCGCCTGGGGCAGCGACTGGGGCTCGGGCTTTGCCGGTGCCGCGGGTGCTGCCGGTGCGGGCGCGGGCCGCAACCGCGCACGCAAGGGCGGCGACCTGTCGCTGACCGTCGATGTGACGGCCGAGGACGCGTTTCGCGGCGTGACGCACAAGGTTACCTACCGCATTCCCTCGACGGGCGAGCAGCAGACCATTACGGTCTCGGTGCCTGCGGGCGCGGTCGACGGAGGCAAGCTGCGTTACAAACGTCGCGGCGAGTACGGCGTTGCCGGCGGCGAGCGCGGCGACCTGGTCGTGACCACGCACGTGGAGGAGCATCCGCTGTTTAAGCGCAAGGGTGCCGACGTGACCATGGAGGTGCCGATCTCGGTCTACGAGGCGGCGCTCGGCTGCACGGTTGATGTGCCCACGCCCGGCGGCGCGACGGTTCGTCTGAAGGTGCCCGCTGGCACCCAGACGGGCAAGAAGTTCCGCTTTAAGGAAATGGGGGCGCCCGACGTTAAGCACCGTGGCCGCACGGGTGCGCTGCTCGTCGAGATCAAGGTGCAGGTTCCCTCGAACCTGTCCGACGATGAGCGCGATGCCATGACCAAGCTGCGCGAGGCCGACACGCGCGATTATCGCGAGAAGGTCAACCGTTACAAGGCGACGTTCTAGGGCGGTCGTGGCGCACGCCCGCGCCCGCGGGCTTATGATGGACGATAACGAGACGGAAAGGGGTCAGGTAGCATGGCCGAGGACAATAGGAACAAACCGCTGTACATGATCAGCGTGGCGGCCGAGCTGACCGGCATGCATCCGCAGACTCTGCGCGTCTACGAGTCCAAGGGCCTGGTGAACCCCCAGCGCTCGGGCGGCAACACGCGCCTGTATTCGCGTGCCGATATCGAGCGCCTGGAGCTCATCAACCAACTGACCGACGAGGGCATCAACCTCGCCGGCGTGGTGCGCATCCTCGATATGAAGGAGCGTGCCGAGGAACGTGAGCGCGAGAACGAAAAGCTCCGCGCCCGCGTGCGCCAGCTCGAGGACGAGCTGCACGAGTACAAGATGCAGAAGAAGATCACCGCCCTGGTCCCGCGCGACGGCTCAGTCAACCCCGAGCAAGTCATGCGCAAGCTTTTGGGTGCCGGCGGGGATCTGTAGCTGTCTCTTATACACATCTCCGAGCCCACGAGACCGGAGCCT
>URZN01000012.1 GCA_900552345.1 uncultured Collinsella sp.
CCGGTCTCGTGGGCTCGGAGATGTGTATAAGAGACAGGTCTTTGTCGGCGGCACCGGCGAGTCCGTCGACCAGGCCGTCGAGCGCATCAAGCTCATCATCAAGGTTCCCGAGCCGGGCGAGGAGTACACCGGTCGCGTGGTCTCCATCCAACCGTTCGGTGCCTTCGTGAACCTGCTGCCCGGTAAGGACGGCCTGCTGCACATCTCCCGCGTCGCCAAGGGCCGCGTGGAGAAGGTCGAGGACGTCCTCAACGTGGGCGACGAGGTCAAGGTCGTCGTCATCGAGGTCGACGATCGCGGCAAGATCTCGCTCGATCGTCTCGACAAGCCCGAGGCCCCGGCTCGCGCCGAGGGTGCCTCCGAGGGCGACGGCGAGCACTTCCAGCGTCGTGAGCGTCCGCGTCGCGAGCGCTCCGAGCGCAACGACCGTCCGCGCCGTCCCGGTGACAACGGAGGCCGCAAGCCCCGCCGTCACCACGACGCCGAGTAACAGCCGCATATAATCAGCTCAACAAGGGCGACTCCGGACGGGGGTCGCCCTTTTGCTATTCCCGGCGGGATAGACCGGTTCAGATGGGGCTTTGATGCATGGGTGGTCTGTTGTTGTGCAAATGGGTATCATACTGAGGTTATTGCTTCGACTCTGCGATGCATTGTTGTACGTTCCCGGCGGCCGGTTTGCCAGAAGCGCCCCGTCGGTTGTTTCAGACCCGTTTCGAAGAAAGGAAACAACACTCACCTATGGCAGCTAAAAAATCATCTCCCTTGAAGATCATCCCGCTCGGCGGCCTTGATGGCATCGGCAAGAACATGACAGTCTTCGAGTGCGGCGACGACATGGTGCTCGTCGACGCTGGCCTCATGTTCCCCGACGACTCGCAGCCCGGTATCGACCTGGTGCTTCCGGATTACACCTACGTTCTGGAGAATGAGGAAAAGCTCCGCGGCATCATCGTTACTCACGGCCACGAGGACCACACCGGTTCGCTTCCGTATCTGCTGCAGGACCTCAACAACAAGGTGCCCATCTTCTCGAGCAAGCTGACGCTCGGCTTTATCGAGGGTAAGCTCTCCGAGTTCCGTATTCGTGCACCCAAGTTCCGTGAGGTCAAGGGCGGCAGCCACGTCAATTTGGGTGGCATCTCGCTCGACTTCTTCTCGATGACGCACTCCATCCCGGGCGCTCTGGGCGTGTTCATCCGCACCAACCAGGGCACCGTTATGCACACCGGCGACTTTAAGCTCGACCAGACGCCTATCGACGGCGTCACGCCCGATTATGCCGCTATCAGCCGCTTTGCCAAGCAGGGCATCGACCTGCTGTTGTCCGATTCCACCAACGCCACGGTTCCCGGCTTTACCAAGTCCGAGGCCGAGGTTGGCCCCAATCTGCTGCATGCCATCAAGAATGCTCCGGGCCGCGTGTTCGTCGCGTCGTTCTCGAGCCACATCCATCGTCTGCAGCAGATCTGCGACGCCGCCCGCAAGTGCGGCCGCAAGGTCGTCGTGACCGGTCGTTCCATGCTCACCAACACCCGCGTGGCGCGCGAGCTCGGTTATCTCAACATCGATGATGCCGATATCATCGATGCTTTCGATATCGACAACCTGCCCGACGATAAGATCGTCGTCATGTGCACCGGTTCGCAGGGCGAGCCTCTGTCGGCCCTTTCGCGCATGGCCAACGGCGAGCACAAGACGCTCTCCATCCACGAGGGCGATACCGTCATCCTCTCGGCAACGCCGGTCCCCGGTAACGAGAAGGCCGTTCAGCAGGTCGTCAACAGCCTCGCCAAGCTTGGCTGCGACGTGTGGGATAAGAACCGCGCCCTCGTTCACGTTTCGGGTCACGGTAGCCAGGAGGAGCTCAAGCTCCTGATGGCCATGGCCAAGCCTACGTACTTTATGCCGGTCCACGGCGAGGCCGTGCATCTGCGCGCCCATGCCCAGCTTGCCCGTAAGATGGGCATCAAGGATGATCATATCTTTATCCTCGACAACGGAGATACGCTCGAGATGCGTGGCGGTATCGTTAAACGCGGTACGCCCGTCGAGTCCGGCGTCGTCTACGTCGACGGCCTGCGTATCGGCGATACCGACCCCATCGTTCTGCGCGATCGTCAGAAGCTTGCCAACGACGGTATGGTCACGGCTGTCGCTATCGTTTCGCTCAAGCACAAGAAGATCGAGGCCATCGAGTTCTCGGGCCGCGGCGTCTCCTTTGCCATCGACGACCAGTTCTCCGATGACGCCTCGGCGTCCATCATGAAGACGATCGAGAAGGGCAAGTTCAGCTTTACGAGCAGCGGTTCCGATGCTATTCGCAAGGCCGTGCGCGACTCGCTCTCTAACTTTATCTGGAGCCGTACCCGCACTCGTCCGATGATCATCCCGGTCGTCATGGAGGTTTAGTTTGGCGCGCGGATCTGCACAAAACGCCAAAGGCAATAAAGCCAACAACCAACCGGCATCTGCTAAGGGTGCCGGTTCCCATCTTCGTGCCAATAAGGGCCACGAGGCCGAGTTCGACGATTTCGAGCCCCTGGTCGAGTCTTCGGCCAACCGCGATATCGCCGGCGTGGTCATTGCCGTTTTGGCGATTGCGTCCTTCATTGCCGTGATTTCGCCGGCGACCGCACCCGTTACGGCTGCGGTTGCCGGTTTCTACCACCTGGGCTTTGGCCTGGGCGCCTACGTGCTGCCGATCGTCATTTTGCTCTTTGCCGCCACGCTCTTTTTAGGCGAGGACTCGCCGCTCAACGTGCGCTCTGTTGCGGGTGGCGCCGTGGTCTTTATCGCCGTCGTCTCCATTCTTTCGCTGATGGTACCGGGGACGAGCGACTCGTGCGACCTTATGTTCACGCCGCATAACCTGTCCGCCTCGGGTGGTTACATCGGTGCGTTTATTGCGAGTGCGCTGCAGAATGCCCTGGGTAAGCCTATCGCGATGGTGGTCCTGTTGGGTCTGGCCGTCGTCGGCTTTGTCATCATCGGCTTTTCGGTGGGCGGCGTTTTACGCTCTGCCCGCGACCGTGCGGCCGATTTTGCCGAGCGCCGTCGTGCCGACGTCAACGCGAGTCCGTGGGGTGACGACGAAGCTCTGTCGGTGCCCGGCGTTGCCCGTCCGCACCTGAGCATTCTTCGTCAAAAGGGCTCTGATGCTGCCGTGACCACGGTCATGGGCAACGATGCGGACCCGGTTTTGGACGATGAAGACGAGGACGAGGATCCGTTTGTCGACGTGTCCGATGCCGTGGAGGCCGAGCGCGCCAAGACGACGCTGCTGCCGCGCCGTCATGCCAAGAAGGGCAAGACGGCTCCCAAACTCAATACGAGTGAGCCCGACCCGTCTTGGTCCGAGAGCGAGATTGAGCTTACTGAGAGTGATGACGAGGACGACGAGTCTCCGCTCGAGACTGCTAAAACAACCTTGCTGCCGCGACGTCGGGCAAAGCGCGGTCAGGTAACCGGTCAGCTTTCGATGGAGGACGATCCGGACAAGGTCGACGAGTCCGAGCCGCCGTTTGCCGTTAATCCCGTCTCGGCCGCCCCTCAAATTCCTGATTTCCTCAAGCATCCCAAGGTTGCCGATGCGTCTGTTGCGACTGCTGCCGAAATGACTGCCGCCAGCGATGGGGGAGCGGGCGGTGCTTCCGCTGATACCGAGGGCGAAGAAGAGGACGGCTTTAAGCTTCCGCCGCTCGAAATCCTGCATGCAAACCCCCAGTCCGCTTCTGCCGCGTCTTCGGACAAGGAGCTGGAACAGACCGCCGAGTCGTTGCAGTCCACGCTGCTTGAGTTTGGCCGTAGCGCTCGCGTTGTCGGCTGGATTGCCGGTCCCACGGTGACGACCTTTAAGCTGCAGCCCGGCGAGGGCGAGCGCGTGAGCAAGATTTCGAGCCTTGAGGACGACATCGCGCTGTCGCTTGCTGCTCAGTCCGTGCGTATCTTTGCGCCGATTCCCGGCACCTCGCTCGTGGGTATCGAGATTCCCAATCGCAAGCGTCAGAACGTCAACTTGGGCGACGTGCTGCCCTATGTTAAGGGCGGTCCGCTCGAGCTTGCCATCGGCCGCGACGCAGAGGGCACGCCGGTCGTCGCTGACCTCGCCAAGATGCCCCACCTGCTGATCGCCGGTACCACGGGTTCCGGTAAGTCGGTCATGATCAACTCCATCATCACGACCCTGCTCATGCGCGCGCTCCCCGAGGACGTTCGCTTGATCATGGTCGACCCCAAGCGCGTCGAGCTCGCAGGTTATAACGGCCTTCCGCATCTTTACGTGCCCGTAGTGACCGAGCCCAAGCAGGCCGCGAGTGCCTTGCAGTGGGCGGTGTCCGAGATGGAACGCCGCCTGAAGGTCTTCGAGCGCCTGAACGTGCGTAAGATCTCGACCTATAACGAAAAGCAGGCCGCCGGCGAGTTTGAGCATTACGATAACCCGCCGCAAAAGATGCCCTACCTGGTCATCATCATCGACGAGCTTTCGGACCTGATGATGGTTGCCGGCAAGGACGTCGAGGCGTCGATTGTGCGTATCGCCCAGCTGGGCCGTGCCGCCGGTATCCACCTTATCGTGGCGACCCAGCGTCCGAGCTCTAACGTGGTGACGGGTCTCATCAAGGCAAACATTACCAACCGTATCGCCTTCAACGTCGCAACGGGCATCGACTCCCGCGTCATCATTGACCAGATGGGTGCCGAAAAGCTCACCGGCTTGGGTGACATGCTGTTCTCTAAGGTCGACTGGGGCAAGCCCCGCCGTATCCAGGGCTGCTTTGTTTCGGATGACGAGATCAACGAAATTGTCGAGTTCGTCAAGTCGCAAAGCGAACCCGACTACCACGAGGAGATCCTGTCGGCTGTGGCACCTGCCTCCATGTCCATGGCAGGTGGCGGCGGCATCGTGCGCACCGGCGTTGCCGAGCCTCAGGACGACGATCCGCTTATCTGGGAAGCCGCTCATATTGTGGTGGAATCGCAGCTGGGCTCCACATCTGGCCTGCAACGCCGCCTGAAGGTTGGCTATGCGCGCGCCGGGCGTATTATGGACATGCTGGAAGAAAAGGGTGTCGTCGGACCGCCCGACGGTTCCAAGCCGCGCGAGGTCCTGCTGGATGAAGAAGGCCTTGCCGCGCTGGAATCCGTCGACGCCGAGATGGCACGTGAAGATCGTGAGTTTGGAGGATTCTGATGGCTGCACGCTTTGGTGACATGCTGCTCGAGCAGCGTCGCCGAATGGGCCTTTCCATTCAGCAGGTCGCCAACACCATCAAAATCAGGCCGCAGATCATCGAGTTTTTCGAGAATGGCAATTTTGCATCGATGCCTCCGCGCGGCTATGCGCAGGGCATGATTTCGAGCTATGCGCGCTTTTTGGGCCTCAATCCGCGGGAGGTCGTCAACGCTTATTTTGACGATCTGATGGCATATGAGCGCGAGACGTCGCAGCAGGGCGGTCGTTTTCAGGACGCCGCCGGCCACGTCAATTCGCGATCCTCGGTCGACAACGGCCGTTTCCTGATGGTTCAGGGCGGGCGTTCGACGCGTTACGGCCAGCGCCCTCAACAGGCTGGTTATGTTACCGAGACGGGCTCGAGCGAGGAGATTCGTTCCCAGCGCGATCGTTTTCGCAGCACGCCGGCGCCCGAGGAGCGCGCACTCCCCGCTGCCCGCGGTGTCGCACGAGACCCTCGTGCCGGCTACGGCGATGGTGGTTATTCCGATCGCGGGTACCGTGACGTTTCTTCCGGCCGTCCGCGCGGCGGCTATGCAGACGCCGATACTACGCAGGTGACGCCTCGCCTTCGATCTCAGTCACAGCCTTATAGCCAGCGCTCCTCAGCGCCTCGTTCGGGCCAGCGCAACTACCAGGGTCGCGGCGAGCTCGCCCTCCGCTCAGGCCAGCGCAATATGCAGCGCCAGGGTAGTTATCGCGGACGTTCCGACTATAACCGCGGTCGTATGCCCCAAGGCACCGGTCGCGGTGGTTCCAATCGTGGACGCGGCGGTGGGCGTGCTCCCCAGAACAACGGTCTCGATCCTCGTATCGTTTACGCCGGTATCGGTGCCGTGGCGCTGCTACTGATCGTGCTCATCGTGGTGCTCCTGCGTGGCTGCGGCTCCTCGGCTCCCGAGTCGACGCCCGAGACACCCGTTGCCACCAAGACAACGACTAAGAAGTCTTCCAAGAAGACCGAATCCGTCGATGAGGACGAAGATACCGCTAAGACGACGGCCAAGAAGGAGGAGAACGAGGTCACAAAGGTCAAGATCTCCGTTGCCAAGGGCAAGACTGCTTGGATTGAGGTCAAGGTTGATGGCAAGTCGGTCTATGGCGCCCAGGCGACCGGCCCCTTTGAGCAGGAATACACGCCCGAGTCCTCGATCGAGATCACCACGTCAAAGCCTTCCGATGTCACCGTTACCAAGAACGGCGAAAAGGTCCGCTACGACACTAAGACGTCGGGCGTGGCACGCGTGACGATCACCGTTCCCAAGAAGGAGACGACCGAGTCCAAGGACGGCGAGAGCACTGACGGCACCGATGGCACCGACGCCCAGTCCACGGACGGCACCGATACCGCCACCGACGGTCAAACGACGACCGATTCTACCGATTATTCGTACGACAGCTACTAAGCCGCTCGTAAGCGAAAGGATTACCCATGGCTAAAGATTCCAGCTTCGACGTCGTGTCCGAGGTCAATATGCAGGAGGTCGACAATGCCTTCCAGCAGACCACGCGCGAGATTTCCCAGCGCTATGACCTGAAGGACTCCGGCGCCACCATCGAGCTTTCGAAGGGCGACAAGCTCTTTACGATCGGCGCCCCGGCCGACTTTGTCTCCAAGCAGATCATCGATGTCCTGAGCTCCAAGCTCATCAAGCGCGGCGTCGATCTTAAGGCCGTGTCCTGGGATGCGCCTCAGGCTGCATCGGGCGGTACCGTGCGCGTGCTCGGTCACATCGTCGAGGGTATCGACCAGACGACCGCCAAGAAGATCAATAAGGACATCAAGGATCAGAAGCTCAAGGTCAAGGTGACGATTGAGGCCGACAAACTGCGTGTTTCCTCTGCTTCCAAGGATGCGCTGCAGACCGTGATTCAGTTCCTGCGCGACCAGGACTACGGTCAGCCGCTGCAGTTCACCAACTACCGTTAATTCATTCGAAAGGACCGCTCTCCAACATGGATACTCCGTTGGGCTCCGTGCTCTATATCACCCTCGGGTGCGCCAAGAACGAGGTCGATACCGACCGTATGCGTTCTCTGCTGTCCGCCGCAGGCTACGAGGAGGCATTCGATCCACAGGATGCCGATATCGCCATCGTCAATACGTGCTCGTTCCTTGCCTCTGCAACGTCCGAGAGCATCGAGACCACGCTCGAGCTTGCCAATGAGGTGCAGGACGGCGTTCGTTCCTGCCCCATCGTCATGTGCGGTTGCGTGCCGTCTCGTTACGGCGACGACCTGCCCGACGAGCTGCCCGAGGTCGCGGCCTTTGTGAAGGCCGACGAGGAAGACGGCATCGTGGCGGTCATCGATGATGTGCTGGGTGTTGAGCGCGAGATTGCCGCCTATATTCCGCAGGTCAAGCGCACTGTCGAGGGCGCTGTCGCCTACGTCAAGATCTCCGATGGCTGCAACCGCTTCTGTAGCTTCTGCATGATCCCGTATATCCGCGGTCGTTATCACTCGCGCAATGCCGAGAGCATTATCTCCGAGGTGCGCGACCTGGTCGCCGGTGGCGTGCGCGAGATTGTTCTGATCGGTCAGGACACGGGCATCTGGGGTACCGACTTTGCCGACGAGGACCTCGCCGAGGGCGCGCCGCGCAATCTGGCGCAGCTGCTGCAGGCCGTTGCTGAGGCGGTGCGTCCTCATAACGTGTGGGTCCGCGTACTCTACCTGCAGCCCGAGGGCATGACCGACGAGCTTATCGAAACCATTCGCGATACGCCCGAGGTGCTGCCCTATATCGATATCCCTGTGCAGCACTGCGACGCGCGCATCCTCAAGGCCATGCGCCGCTCCGGTTCGCGCCAGGAGCTCGAAGACCTGTTCCGCGACCTGCGCGAGCGCATTCCCGGTATCGTGATCCGCTCCACGGCCATGGTAGGGTTCCCGACCGAGACCGACGACGAGTTCCGCGATCTTATCGACTTTATGGACACCGTCGGCTTTGACTACACGAGCGTCTTTGCCTACTCGCGTGAGGAGGGCAGCCTAGCCGCCAAGATGGAGGGCCAGGTTGACGAAGAGGTTAAGCTCGAGCGCGCCCAGGAGGCTATGGACCTGGCCGAGTCGCTCGGTTTTGCTGCAACAGCCGCACATGTGGGCGAGCGCGCCCAGGTGATCGTCGACGGTATCGAGGAGACCGATGACGGTGCCGAGCTCATCGGACATGCCTGGTTCCAGGCGCCCGATTCCGATGGCGCGGTGCATCTGGATGCCAGCGAGGCATCTGTGGGCGATATTCTGACGGTCGAGTTTACCGATAGCTTCTGCTACGAGCTTATCGGTCATGTTGTTGAGTAGGAGAGCGTCGTGGCTAACGAGAGCAATAAGGAACTGACGAGTGTTTGGACGCCCGCCAACATCGTGACGTGCGTGCGCATCGTCTTCATTCCGGTGTTCATGATCGTGTCGGCGCTGTCTCACATAAGCGTTGCCGGTACGGATTGGAGCACCTTCGACGGCCCGCTCGCCGCCGCCGCCTTTATACTGTACGTCATCCTGTCGTGCACCGATAAGGTTGATGGCTACCTGGCTCGTTCGCGCAACGAGATCACCGACTTCGGTAAGTTCTTGGATCCCATCGCCGATAAGTTGCTCGTGTTCTCGGCCCTGCTGCTGTTCTTGGACTTTGGTGCGGTGACTGTGTGGTCCGTGTTCATCATCCTATTCCGCGAACTGCTGGTGAGCGCCCTGCGCATGGTCGCGAGTGCGGCCGGTGTGGTCGTTGCCGCCGATAAGCTCGGCAAGTACAAGACCGCGACTACGATGGTTTCCATCTGCGGCTATCTGTGCGTCTTTGCATTGTCTGGCCTTAACCTGGCCCCGGTGGCGCTGACGCTCGGTATCTATGGCGTCTCGCGCTTCCTGTACGCCGTGGCCGTTATCCTGACCGTTATCTCGGGCGCTCAGTACTTCTGGAACTGCCGCAAGATCGTCTTTTCGGTCTAGGTCCTGGTAAGCATGACGGAATCATTTGAGCAGATTGCCGCGCACAATGAAGAGCTCGCACGCGATATTGTCGAGCGTGCAAGCGTTCGTGGTGTGACGGTTTCGACGGCTGAATCTCTGACAGCCGGCATGATCGCCTCGACGATCGCCGATATCCCCGGTGCCTCGGCGGTGCTGCGCGGCGGTGCGGTGACGTACTGCGACGAGATTAAGCATCGCGTGCTCGGCGTTGAGCAGGAGACGCTCGACCGCTATACCGCGGTGTCGTATCAGACGGCGCGCGAGATGGCTGCCGGTTCGCTGGAGCTGTACCAGAGCGATATTGCCGTGAGCGCGACGGGCTATGCCGGCCCTGGTGGAGGCACCGAGGACGATCCGGCTGGAACCTTTTATATTGGCTGGGCGTATCGATCGGCCGATGGGGGAGCGCCGGTCGTGGACTCCATTCGTTGCCACTATGAGGGCGATCGTTCATGCGTCCGTGCCCATGCGGTCGCTGAGGCACTGGGTCGCATTGTCTACGTGCTCGATTCTATGGAATAGACGTGTTTTAAGGGGCCTCCGGGCCCCTTAATTGTGGAGATAGGGGCCTCTGGCGAATTTTCTCTTCGTGCAGGTAGTTGGCGTATTCATGTTTGTCTTGCCTTGCTTGGTTCGCCTGCGGTCAAGTTTTTGGTCAGTGTTTGGTCGGCGTTTGGTTGGGTTTTGGAAAGGTCGGCTGCATATGATTTATCTGAACGGTTGACCACGAACAGCCGTTCGTTTATTATCGATGCAGGTTGTTAAGAGGAGGGCTATTCATGGCCAAGAATTCAGGTCCCGTACGTACCGTTCATGCTCGCACGACGGGTAAAGAGCGCGATGAGATGATCGCCACCACCAAGGCCGAGATCGAGAAGAAATTCGGCCAGGGTTCCATCATGAGGTACGGCGACGGTGGTCCCGAGCTCGAGGTCGAGGCCATTCCCACGGGCGCCCTGGCCCTCGATGCCGCTTTGGGCATCGGCGGCGTGCCACGCGGCCGTATCGTCGAGATTTACGGTCCCGAGTCCTCCGGTAAGACAACGCTTTCACTCGAGATTTTGGCAGAGGCCCAGGCTATGGGTGGTGTCGTGGCATTTATTGATGCCGAGCACGCGCTTGATCCCACGTATGCCGCGCGTATCGGCGTGGACATCGATGAGGTCCTCATTTCCCAGCCCGATACGGGTGAGCAGGCGCTCGAGATCGTCGACATGCTCGTGCGCTCTGGCGCCATCGACGCCATCGTCGTCGACTCTGTCGCCGCTTTGACCCCGCGTGCCGAGATCGAGGGCGAGATCGGCGATACTACGGTCGGCCTTCAAGCCCGTCTGATGAGCCAGGCGCTCCGTAAGCTCGCCGGCTCGCTCGCCAAATCTAAAACGACCTGCATCTTCATTAACCAGCTGCGCGAGAAGATCGGCGTCATGTTCGGCAACCCCGAGACTACGACGGGCGGCCGCGCCCTCAAGTTCTTCTCGTCGGTGCGCATCGATATTCGTCGCATCGACAGCATTAAGCTTAAGGACGAGGTCATCGGCAATCGTGTGCGTGCCAAGGTCGTTAAGAACAAAGTGGCCGCACCGTTCCGCTCGGCCGAGTTCGATATCATGTACGGCACGGGCATCTCTAAGGAGGGCTCGATTCTGGACATGGCCGTCGAGTGCGGTATCTGCAAAAAGATGGGCTCTTGGTTTGCTTACGGTGAGGACAAGCTCGGTAATGGTCGTGAGGCCGCTAAGGCCTTCCTGCGCGAACACCCCGATTGTGCTGACGAGATCGAGCATAAGGTTCGCCTTGCATGCGGCCTTGAGTTTGATGACGATGCTCCGTCCGAGGTTGAGCTGACCGATCAGCCCGAAACTGGGGAGTTCGATGAGCTTTACGCCATCGATGGCTCCGCGATGCTCGATGATGACGACGAGTAGCGGATGCCCTCATGTCGTATACGGTGACCGAGGCCACGGTCGTCTTTCCCGATAAGAAGGTGACCTCCTCGTTCTCGAGTGGGTATGCATCAAAAAAGTCTTGTGCACATATCGACTGCGAGCTCGAGGGTGGTTTTGAACGATCCATCTGGATTCCTGTTCGTGTCGCGCGCCTGTTTCTTAAAAATCGCCCCGATCTTCCCTGCGATTGGGATGAGTTCCACGAGGCGGTGCAGCTCATTGAGCGTAAATGCGCGCTTACTATGGTGACTGAGATGCTGTCGCGCCGCGACCATGCCACGGGTGAGGTCCGTGACAAGCTGGCTCGCTATGGGTTTCGCGCGGCCGCGATTGAATTCGCTGTTGAGCGTGCCACTGAGTATCGCTTTTTAGATGAGAACCGCTTTTGTTCGTACTTTATCGAGGAACGCAAACGACGCGGCTGGGGGCAGCGCAAGATTGAGACTGAGCTTAAGCGCCGCCATGTCGTACTCGATGATATCCCCGGCTATCCCGAGGATTATTTTGCCGTGGAGGACGACTTGGCACGCGCATCGGCTTTACTTGCAAAGCGTCGTGTTCCCGAGACACGTGGATTCGAAAAGCTCGTCCGGTTTTTGATGGGCAAGGGATTTTCGTACCACATCGCCGCCGATGCCGTAAAGGCGCGTCTCGATGCCGAACGTGAGGAATGTGCAGTTTAGACACATGTGTTTTGCGTACCTGCCGTTCACCGCGTTTTAGCCGCCGTGCTGGGTCCATTTATTTGACAGTTGTTGCGGTTCAACGTACGATAAACACTGTCATTTGCTTTGTGATATGTGCTCATCTTTGATGAGTTTGTTTATATGTTTATCTGTATCCGACCCGCATAAGCTGCGCCCATATTACTCAAATGTCGCGAGCCGTTCGTAAGGACGGTTCGCTTTGTTGTGTAACGAATCCATAAAAAGGAGTGAGCATGCCTATCATCGCAGCGCTCGTTGGCATCCTTTTGGGTGCCATCGCCGCCATTGCCTACATGCGCACCGCCAAGCAGGGTAGTCTTCACGAGGCCGACGAAAAGATCCAGTCGGCTCACGCACAGGCTGAGTCCCT
>URZN01000013.1 GCA_900552345.1 uncultured Collinsella sp.
CTACACGCGTAAGATCGTCGGCAGCGTCAGATGTGTATAAGAGACAGACCTCGTGGATCACGCCGTCGCCGCCGAGTGCGATAACCGTGCGGTATCCTTGGGCTCGTGCGGCAAGTTCCTTGGCATGTCCCATTCGCTCGGTCAGCACCAGGTCAAACTGGGATGCGCGTGCAGTCATGTCCAAAAAGCGCTGCAGGCGCTCAGCGACCTCGCGCGCCACACCTGACTGGGCGGCGGGGTTGGCGATGATGAGCGTGCGACCAAAATCAGTTGCGTGCATGGGGCGACTCCCGGCGTATGACGTGACAGTGCGGTCGCGCTCGGGTCGAATTGCCCCCGATTGTGGCTGCACGGCGAATACTTACGTCTACTCTATCAGGTCGTTGTGGCGCTCGATAGCATCCGCTACCGTACCGCCCTCATCCACAATAAGCGAACGGCGCTTGGGTGAGATGATGCGCTGGGCGGGGTACACGCCGCGGTGTCCGCCGGTTAGATAGCTGATAAAGGCCACGATGACAAAGAACCCGGCGGCCGTGCCGTGGAACAGGTCGATGGCCATCATGCAGGTGGTGATGGGCACGTTGAGGCCGGCGCAGAACACGCCGAGCATGCCCAGCGCCGCCAGAAAGCTGGGGTCGATTCCGACGAGGCAACCGATCCAGCCGCCGAGCGCCGCACCGATGCCAAACAGGGGCGTGACCTCGCCGCCTTGGAAGCCCGCGCCCAGGGTAAGCGCTGTGACGACGAGTTTGATGGCCGCATCGGCAAGGGTGGTGTTGCCGGCGAACCCGGCGCCCGAGAGCCAGGTGGCAAGGCCGGCATACTTCCAGGCGTCGAGCATCGCGTAGGCCGCGAGCACCACGAGCGAGCCCACGAGTGCGCGAGCAAGGTAGTTGGTGATAAAGCGGCCGTACAGGCTCTTGACGGTACGAACCGACCAGGCAAAGAGACGTGCGGTGAGACCAAAGATGATGGCGCTGATGACTACGATGACAACCGTCCGTGGTGTCATGTTGGGAACGCCGGCGATAGCATTCGCCTCGTACTCGGTTCCCAAGGCAAGCGACGTAAAGTAGCCGGTAAACGAGGCGACCAGGCAGTAGATACCTGCGGTGTAGTCGATCTTGCCGATAAAGCACATCTCCATGCCAAAGAAAGCTCCGGCAAGGGGCGAACCGAATACGGCGCCAAAGGCCGATGAGATGCCGGCGAGCATGAGGTCGTGGTGGTCATGCTTTTTGAGGTGGGCGAGGCTCGAGATGTTGCTGGCGATGGTGCCGCCAATCTGCACCGCGGCTCCCTCGCGACCGGCCGACCCGCCCGTTAGGTGCGTGAGCGTGGAGCAGACGAAGGTGAGAACGGCCATGCGCATATGGATAAGGCGTGTGCCCAGGGCGGAGTCGATGACCAGGTTGTTACCTCGTTTGGCGGCAAGGCCGTGGTTTTTGTACACCCATGCGGTGGCAACGCCCACAACGGGAAGCAACGCGTAAATCCACACGTGGTGCTCGCGATAATCGGTCGCGATATTCAGCGAGGCCAAAAATGCCCAAGCGGCAACACCCATGGCGAGCGAGACGATGACGACGAGCGCGAGCAGTTTGGCGCTTGCAAACAGGTTGCGGGCGTTGCGGCGTGTGTCGGCGGCCAAGAGCTGCTCGGAGCGGGTGAGTTGACGCCTGCCGGCCATGATGACGTCGCTAAGGGAGAAAAAGCCGCCATCGTCGAGCGGCTGGGAATGATCTTGCGCTTCGTTTGCGCTTTCGGGTTTGTTGTTATGAGCCATATATTCCTCTTTTAGGTTGCAACGCAAGCATTATAAAACGCGGCAAGCGCGACGAGCCGGTGGGTTGGTTTCCATTCTGTTTCGCGGCTTGCGGCCGACAGGTGTATTTGCGGGTACAGGCCAAATCGCGGTCGCGCGTCGGGGGATTATACTGAGACAAGCATAAAGAATCGGCGTCCCTGTTGTGCGCCGTGGCATTAAAGAGGTGCATATGGCAGAGAAACTCATTCCGCTGGAGGACGCGCAGTCGATCGTTCTGTCGCACGTTGCTCCGACCGATCTCGTCGAGATTCCCGTGTGGCAGGCCGCCGGTCTTCCCTTGGCCGAGGACGCGGTGGCCGATATCGACATCTCGCCGTTTGCCAACAGCGCTATGGACGGATATGCCGTGCGCTCGGCGGACTTGGCGCAGGCGTCTGGTGAGACGCCGGTGACGCTCGACGTTATCGGACACGAGGCAGCGGGCCATGTCTTTGAGGGCGTGGTCGGCACGGGCGAGACCGTCCGCATCATGACGGGCGCGCCGGTGCCCGAGGGTGCTGACGCCGTAGTGAAATACGAGATCGTCGACGTGCTTGACGGCGATGGCAACGAGGGCTCGCACGTTCGCTTCTCGGCGCCGGCCAAGGTAGGGGAGAACGTTCGCTCTGCCGCCGAGGAGGCCCATGCCGGCGATGCTGTGATGCGCGCCGGCGAGGTCGTGGCTCCGGCGGGCGCGGGTCTGCTGGCAAGCGCCGGATACGCGAGCGTGAAGGTGCACGCTGCCCCGCGTGTGGGCATCATCTCGCTGGGCACGGAACTGGTCGCACCGAGTAACGTGCCGGCGCGCGGGCAGATTCGCGACTCCAACTCCTCGGCGTTGATGGCCGAGGCGCTCGATGCAGGAGCCGAGCCGGTGTTCTTTGGCATTGCGCTCGACGATGAGCAGGCGATTGCCGAACTGGTGCATCGCGCCGTGCAGGAGTGCGATTTTGTCATTACGAGCGGTGGCGCCTCGGCGGGCGATTACGACTACGTGACGGCGCTCGTCCGGCGCGAGGGCGAGGTGCTGTTTGACCGCATTTCGATGCGTCCGGGCAAGGCCATCACGTTTGGCTTGCTCGGGGGTAAGCCCTACCTGGGGCTTTCAGGCAATCCGGCCGCGGCGTATGTGGGCTTTGAGATGCTCGCGCGCCCGGCGATTCGCAAGATGCGTGGTTTTGCCGAGGGGGCGCGCCCCGTGCAGCGAGCGGTTCTTACCCACGGTGTGAAAAAGCGCCAGGACCGACGCTTCTTCGATCGCGCCACGGTTTTGCGCGACCCCGAGACCGATGAGCTGCTGGTGACCGAGGCCAAGACGCAGAATTCGGCGCTGCTCGGCACGATGCAGCGTGCCAACTGTCTGCTGCGTATTGACGAAGGGCCGTGTGAGCTCAAGGCAGGCGACGTCGTGGATGTCGTGCGTGTCGACCTGCCCGAGGGAACGGTGTTGTAGGAGGAATGCTATGGAGCTGAAGATTTCGATTGTGACGTGCTCGGATACGCGCGATCTTGCCCAGGACGAGGCTGGAGCTGCACTCGAGGAACTTATCGAGGCGCAGGGCTGGACGGTCGCCTCACATGTGGTCGTGCGCGATGACGTCAGCGAGATTGGTGATGCCATTGTGGAAGCCGCCGATGAGTGCCACGCCAATGTCGTGCTCACCTGCGGCGGCACGGGGCTTTCGATGCGCGATGTGACGCCCGAGGCGACGCGTGCCGTCTGCGACCGCGATGTGCCGGGTATTGCAGAGGCAATTCGTGCGTACTCGATGACCAAGACGCGCCGCGCTATGCTCTCGCGTGCTATTTGCATGCAACGAGGTCATACACTTGTCGTAAACTTTCCCGGTTCCACGAAGGCCGCCCGCGAAAGCTGGGAGGCCATAGCGGACCAGCTGGAGCACGCGGCTCAGATGACAGCGGGCGGCGGACATACCAACTAAGCTATTTACCTGCGGTGGGGCGACCTTATCGGTCGCTCCGCTTTTGTTTTCCGCCGAATCGACGCCGAGGTGTACGGTAACTCGAAACTATATTCTCTGGCGAGAATAATTTCTCACTAACATTATTCGCGCAAAAGTATAATCTGATTGCAGATTAAAGCCCGCGGTGGGGTACCCGGGCACAAGGTCCGAAAGGGTTGAATATGTTCGATATGGTTTCTCGTCGCGGATTCGTCTCGCTTTCTGCTGTCGCCGCTGCCGGCCTTGGTCTTGCTGGCTGCTCGGGCAGCAAGACGTCCGAGCCGGCCGGATCCGATGCCGGTTCTGCTAAGGCATCTTCCAAGAAGGCTGTCGAGCTGCAGGTCTTTGCCGCCAACTCGCTCGAGAAGGCTCTGCCCGAGGTTCAGGAGCTCTACACAGAGCAGACCGGCACCACGTTTGCAGACACGCAGTTTAAGGCCTCCGGCGACCTTGTCGAGGAGATGCGCGCCGGTGCCGCTGTCGACGTGCTCATCACAGCCTCCAAGGGCACCATGGACGACGCCGAAGCCGCCGAGCTCGTCGACGTCGATACGCGTGAGGACATGTTCGTCAACGACCTCGTGATCATTCGCGCCGAGGGCTCCGACACCAAGGTCGAGGCCATCGCCGACGTCGCGAATCTGGACGGCAAGATCGCCATTGGCGATGCCAAGACCGTCCCCGCCGGCAAGTACGCCAACCAGGCGCTGGCTTCCGTGGGGCTCTATACCGGTACCGAGGGCGACGACGGCGAGTATGCTCCCGAGATCGCCGACAAGGTCGCACTGGCCGATAAGGTGGGCACCGCCGCCGCCTATGTCTCTACGGGCGACTGCGTAGCCGGTTTTGTCTACAGCTCCGATATCTTCCGCTACGACGGCATCGAGGAGGCCTTCGTGTGCCCCGAGGATTCGCACAAGCCCATCGTGTACCCGGGTGCCGTTGCCGAGAGCTCCGAGCATGCCGACGAAGCCAAGGCGTTCATCGACTTTTGCCTGTCCAACAAGAAGGCCCAGAAGATTTGGGCTAAATACGGCTTTGAGCTTTCCGCGTAGTGCGGCTTGGCGCGATAATTCCATCGTTTTGTGTTTCACTCCGTCCTTGTATTCGCTTGGAGCTTTTCGTGCTTAATAGATTCCGCATGCTTGTCGCCTGTGCTTTGATCTTCGCGCTTTGCTGGGTGCCGGGATTTGCGTTTGCTGGGGACGCTGAGGACGGGACCCAGGTTACTGCGACCGCTCATGGGCTTTCCTATGGGATCGAGGGTTTTGAGCGGTTGGCCAAGGGGACCGCTCGTGCCATGGAGGGCCAGCCTGAGGGCTACCGGTTTCCCGTTGACGAGGACGTGGACCTTGTAGTGGCGCCTGCTGCCGATCGCGTTATGGTGTGGATATCGCCCAAGGCGGTCGAGAAGTATGGATTGGATCCGCAGGATAACGAGTGCGTATCGGGTCTCAAGGCCCTCGTCTGTGAGCTCGACAGCGCAAACTGCATGGGAGGTGCGCAGCTGGGGGACGTGGATCTTCCTTGGTATGTCACGGCGGAAACAACGTTTGATGCCGGCGGGTATACCTATGGCTTTGACGAGCGCGGTGCGGATGGGGACCGCTATGTGGTGATCGCATCAGCCTCGGGTGATGCCAAGGGCGGCGCGCGTTGGCTTGATAGCGCTCGAATGGTAGAAGCATCGTCTGTCGTGTTGCGGGATGAGCAGGGCCCCTTGACCTCTCTGGCCTTCTTTTTGGGCGACATCGACTATCGCCCGCTTTGGGTGTCCATTAAAACGAGCGGCCTTGCCCTGCTGATCTCCTTTGCGCTGGGCCTGTTCGCCGCGTGGAAGACTATGGGTACCTCGAGCCGCATCAAGGGCCTGCTCGATTCGGTCTTTACGATTCCTATGGTGCTGCCGCCCACGGTCTGCGGCTTTCTGCTCCTCATGCTGTTTGGCCGCTCGACCGGGGTGGGCCAGTGGCTTATCGCGCACGGCGTCTCGATCGTCTTTACGTGGCCGGCGGCGGTGATCTCTGCCGTGGTGGTGTCGTTCCCACTCGTCTATCGTACGGCGCTCGGTGCCTTCGAGAGCCTCGACACGCAGATGCTCGACGCCGCGCGAACCCTGGGCTGGTCCGAGCGTCGCATCTTTACCAAGCTTATGATGCCCCTTGGGTGGCCTTCTATTGCCGCCGGTACGGTCCTCGCCTTTGCCCGCGCCATGGGAGAGTTCGGCTGCACGCTGTTCTTTGCGGGCAACTATGCCGGCATTACGCAGACCATTCCCATCGCCATCTACTTTGAGTGGATGGGCGGCAACACGTCGGTGGCGCTCTTTTGGGTCGTTGTCGTAATCGTGTTCAGTTTCCTGGTCATTCTGTTCATCAATATGTACACGGCGCATTCGCAAAAGTACCGCGAGCGCGGCCTGTCCCGCGCGGAGCGCAAGCAGGCCAAGCAGCTGGGCGGCCAGACCGATTCGCTCGACCCAGTCGGTGGCGATGCGCTGCGTATCGATCGCGAGGCGTTGGCCGAGCTCATGCGCGATGATGCCGCTTTGCAGGGAGGTCGATAGGCCATGTCGCTCGTTCTGGATATCAAAAAGCGCTATCCCGGCTTTACCCTCGACATGCAGCTTGAGGCCGGCGAGGAGCGTGTGGCGCTGCTGGGCGCCTCGGGTTGCGGCAAGAGCTGCACACTGCGCTGCATTGCCGGTGTGGAGACGCCCGACGAGGGCAAGATCGTCGTCAACGGCGTGACCTTTTTTGACTCGGCGGCGGGCATCAACCTGTCGCCCCAGGCGCGCAAATGCGCCCTGCTGTTCCAAAACTATCAGCTGTTTCCCAACATGACGGTGGCCGATAACGTATGCGCCGGTGTAAAGGACGCGGGCGATGCCGCGGCGCGTAAAAAACTTGCCGAGCGCTACCTGGGTATCTTTGGACTGGCCGACTTTGCCGACCGCTATCCCGCGCGACTCTCGGGCGGTCAGCAGCAACGCGTGGCGCTTGCCCGCATGGTGGCGGCGCATCCGGGCATTTTTATGTTCGACGAGCCCATGAGCGCGCTTGATTCCTATCTTAAGAGCGCACTCGAGCAGAACATGCTCGACCTGTTCGATGTGTGCAACCGTACCGTGCTCTACGTGAGCCATGACATCGACGAAGCGTGCCGTCTGTGCCAACGCATCTGCGTAATGCATGACGGGCGCGTCGAGGAGATCGGTTCTGTCGAGGACGTGGTCCGTCGCCCACAGACGCTGGCAGCACTGCGTCTGACGGGCTGCAAGAACACAAGCCGGGCGCGAAAGATCGGCGACGAAGAAGTTGAGGCCCTCGACTGGGGCATGACCTTTAATGTAGGTCGTGAGGTGCCCGACGACGTAGCGTACCTGGGCATTCGTGCGAGCTACTTCCATATGGACAACCGTGCCGAGCGGGGCCGCAACAGCTATGACCTACATGTGGCCCGTGTGAGCGATTCGCGCTTTGAGCGGCTGGTGCTGCTGGACGTGCCGCGCGTCGATGCGCCCACGCGTCTGCAGTGGAAGGTCAACAAGGTGGGCGTGCCTGTCGACGAGCTGCCGCAAGCAGGCGAGACGCTGCGCATGCACTTCGATGCGAGTAAGATCCATTTGGTTTGTCGATAGCGCCGGGTATGCCGTCGGGGATATAAGCCTCGGCGGCTTCGTCTTGCCGTTCGCCGAATGAGGAATGACAAACCTTTATCAATTAAGATAATTATTTATTAAACGACGGCACACGACGCTGTCGTACGAATGTCAACGGTGTTCGCATGGTCGACGACCGTTGATATAGTTGACCTCAACTTGTTAAGGAGGGTGCGCACATGCCGCAGACGACATACATTCGCCGCGTTGCCGCGCGTGCCCTATATATGGCTCGGAGCCGCATATGAGCAGGTATGTTCACGGCTCCGGGAGAGACGACGCACAACTAAATAATCAGCTGCAAAGCGGGTTCCCCAAAATTCCGGGTTTGAGCGCGGCTGGGTTTTCGCCACCCACCGTGCAGGAATACCGTAGCTATTCATTTTTGGTTCGAGAGGGGAACCGTCATGGCTGAAGAATTTGATTTCCATCCGATGTGGGAGAGCCTCGGCATGAATCTTGCCGACCACGACATGCTGCTGGGCGCCGTGGGCCAGATGTACGGCGATATGTTCCTGACGCAGAACAACCGCCCCAAGTCCACGTCTTACCTGGACTTTGTGGCCACCAACATCCACAGCGGCCGTATTAAGGAGATGCTCGACAAGAAGGAGGCCGGCGAGGCAACCAAGATCGTCGGCTCGTTCTGCGTGTACGTGCCCGAGGAGATCGTACTTGCCTGTGACGGCATTCCTGTGGGCCTGTGCTCGGGTGCCGACTGGGCGACCGACAAGGTCGAGGAGCATCTGCCGCGCAACACCTGTCCGCTCATTAAGAGCTTTGCCGGCTTTAAGCTGGGCGAGGTCTGCCCCTACATCGAGTCGAGCGACCTGGTGGTGGGCGAGAACACCTGCGATGGTAAGAAGAAGGCCTACGAGTTTTTTGCCACGCAAAAGAACATGTACGTCATGGATATTCCCAACGTACACGACGAGTCGACGCTCGTGACCTGGAAGGCCGAGGTCAAAAAGCTTGCCGCCAAGATTGAGGAAGAGTGCGGCGTCAAGATTACGCCCGAGCGTCTGAAGGCTGCCATCCATGCCGTCAACGAGAAACGCCGTGCCCTGCAGCGCCTCGCTGCCACGCGCGCTGCCGACCCGGCGCCTATCAGCGGTCTCGACAGCCTGCTGACCGTGCAGGCAGCCTTTATGGACGACACGCCGCGTCTGACCGGAGCCATTAACGATATGGCGGCTGAGTGCGAGCAGCGCGTTGAGGCTGGCGAGGGCGTGGCGCCCAAGGGCACCAAGCGCATCCTGTACACCGGTACGCCCATGGCCGTGCCCAACTGGAAACTGTTCAACCTTATCGAGAAGGCCGGCGGCGTTGTGGTAGGCGAGGAGTCCTGCACGGGCTCGCGCTACTACAAGGACCTGGTCGACGAGTCCGGCGAGACGGTCGACGAGATGCTCGACGCCATCGCCGAGCGCTACTTTAAGATCAACTGCGCCGTCTTTACGCCCAACGACCAGCGTATGAAGGACATTGTCCAGATGGCCAAGGACCTGCATGCCGACGGCATCGTCGACGTGGCCCTGCAGTTCTGCACGCTCTACGAGATGGAATCGTTTGCCGTGGAGAAGGCCGCCGAGGAGGCCGGCATTCCGTTTATGCACATCACGACCGACTACGCCGGCGAGGATGCCGGTCAGCTCCAGACCCGCATCGAGGCCTTCCTGGAAACTATTTAGAGCTATCCGTCCCGGCGGCTTCCCCAGGTACCCGATCTTGCCGTTCAAACCGTCGCTTGCGTACAAAAATACGCGGCGCTCCTCTTTCACGGCAACCTGGGGCACCTGGGAAAGCCGTTTCCTTGGTTGGTTAAAAGGTTTGTTAAGGAGCTATATGTCGGAAAATATTGAGCAGCCGTTGCCGCGCACGTTTGAGGAGTTCAACGAGCAACGCAAGGCGGCGTTTATTCGCGTCAAGGATTACAAGCAGGCGGGTAATCGCCTGGTCGGCTTTTTGTGCAGCTATACGCCGCTCGAGATTATCGATGCCGCGGGGGCCGCAAGTGTCGCTCTGTTTGGTACGTCCGACGAGGTGATTCCTGAGGCCGAGAAGGTGCTGCCGGCAAACCTCTGCCCGCTCATCAAGTCGACGTACGGCTTTGCCTACTCGCAAAAGTGCCCGTTTACGTACTTTAGCGACATGATCATCGGCGAGACCACCTGCGACGGCAAGAAGAAGATGTACGAGTTACTTAACGAGCTCAAGCGCACGCACATTCTGCACCTGCCACAGGGTCGCGATCGCGCCTACGAGCGCGAGGGCTGGTACGAGGAGTGCCGTCTGCTCAAGGAGGAGCTCGAGGGCTTCTACGGCATCACGATTACCGACGATGACCTGCGCGCTGCGGTCCGTCGTCGCAACCGCTTGCGTGCGGCCCAGCTCGAGATGTTTGCGCTGCAGGCCAACCAGCCGGCGGCCATGAGCGGCGTCGACCTGATGAGCACTATGTTTGCCGGTACGTTTAGCTTTGATATCGAGGCCTATACGCAGCAGCTGGAGCAAAAGGTCGCCAAGCTGCGCGAGGCCTACGACGCGGGCGAGCGCCCGGTTGCGGCGGATGCCAAGCGCATTCTGATTACCGGCTGCCCGGTGGGCGGCGTGATCAACAAAATCGGCCGCACCATCGAGTCCAACGGCGGCGTGGTCGTGTGCATGGACGACTGCTCGGGCGAGCGCACGGCGGCCATGATGATCGATTCGGAGGCTCCCGACATCCTGCGCGCCATTGCCGACCGCTACCTGGATATCAACTGCTCGGTCATGACGCCCAACGACGGCCGTATGGAAAACACGCTGGCCATGTGCGAGAAGTATCACGTCGATGGCGTGGCGGAGAGCGTGCTCCAGGCGTGCCACACCTTCAACGTTGAGAGTGCGCGCATGCAGGAGGCCGTCGAGGGTGCGGGCATTCCGTACATGAAGATTGAGACCGACTACAGCAACGGCGACATGGGCCAGATCGAGACCCGCATCGCCGCCTTCATCGAAACCCTCTAGCTTCCTCAGGCACCGGATCTTGCTCCTCAAACCGTCGCTTGCGTACCCAAAGTACGCTGCGCTCCTCTTTCGGGGCAATCTCCGGCACATGAGAAACCTAGAGCTAAGGCGCCTGAACGCGCCGCTACCTTTGATGTTTAGATTGGAAGAGAGCCATGATAGGGATCGGGATCGATATCGGGTCTACGGCGGCTAAGGCCGCTGTGGTCGATGGGGAGGGTTCGGTGGCGTGGACGTGCGTGCAGCCAACCGGGTTCTCCTCGGTCGATGCTTCCGAGCGGCTGCGCGAGGCACTGGCAGCGGCGGGCTATGACGTGACGGGCGACGATGTGCGTGTGGTCGCGACCGGCTACGGCCGTGTCGCCGTGCCCTATGCGCACAAGGTCGTGACCGAGATCACCTGCCACGGCACCGGTGCCGTGCGCCTGTTTGGCGATCACGGCACGGTGATTGACGTGGGCGGCCAGGACACCAAGGTCATCCAGCTTAAAGGCGGCCGCGTGGTCAAATTTGCCATGAACGACAAGTGCGCTGCCGGCACGGGGCGCTTTCTGGAGATCATGGCCGACCGCCTAGGCATTTCCCAGCAGCAGATGGCCGACCTGGCGCGTTCCGGCGAGCCCACCAAGATTAGCAGCATGTGCACGGTGTTTGCCGAAAGCGAGGTTATCAGCCTGATCGGTCGCGGTGAGCCGCGCGAGAACATTGCGCGTGGCGTGATCGACAGCGTGGTTTCGCGCGTGGCGACCATGGCCGGGCAGGCCGCGGGCGCCCCGTACTATCTGACCGGCGGCCTGTGCGAAAACGCCTATGTCGTTGAACGGTTGGGCGAGCTACTGGGGTCGCCGGTGACCACCTCGCCCCAGGCTCGCTTTGCCGGAGCGATCGGCGCGGCGATTCGCGCACAGGCGCTAGGGTGATGTATCGGCCGTGGAAGCGCGTTCATGCGTATACTGGGATGCATTGTTTGTGTTTGAGAGGAGGTATCGATGGCTGACGATCAGATTAAGCTCACGTCTATGACGGCCGCGAGCGGTTGAGCCGCTAAGTTGGCCCCCGGAGCCCTCGCCCAGGTCCTGGGCGATTTACCCAATGTGCATAACGACAACTTGCTCGTGGGGTTCGATACCTCTGACGATGCGAGCGTCTTCCGCGTAGGGGAGAACCTGGGCCTCGTGCAGTCCATCGACTTCTTTCCGCCGATGGTCGACGACCCGTTTCTGTTTGGCCAGATTGCCGCAGCCAACTCGCTGTCGGATATCTACGCCATGGGCGGGCGGCCGAGCCATGCTATGAACCTGCTCTGCATACCCAGTTGTCTGGGCGTTGAAGTTGCCGGTCAGATTCTGGCGGGCGGCGCCGACAAGTGCGTCGAGGCGGGTTGCTCCATCGCGGGCGGCCACACCATCAACGACGACGAGCCCAAGTACGGGCTGTCCGTGAGCGGTTTTGTCGCGCTCGACCGCATGTTCGCCAACAGCGGCGCACGCGCAGGCGATGTTCTGCTGCTGACCAAGGCGATCGGCTCGGGCATCATCACCACGGCCATTAAGGGCGAGCTCATCGAGCAGGACGAGGCCGCAGCCATGTTTGACTCGATGCGCGCCCTCAACGAGGCCCCGATTCGTCTGGCCGAGGGACTTGAGCTTCACGGCTGCACCGACATTACGGGCTTTGGCCTGATCGGGCACGCGTGCGAGATGGCCGAGGGCTCGGGCGTGCAGATCGAGCTTGCGTCGGGAACGGTACCGCTCTTTGACCAGGTGCTCGACATGG
>URZN01000014.1 GCA_900552345.1 uncultured Collinsella sp.
ACGACCTAGAGATCATCGTCTCCAACACCACCGAGGCCGGTATCGCCTATGACCCGTCCTGCAAGGCCGACGACATGCCACCTGCGAGCTTCCCCGCCAAGCTTGCCCAGGTGCTCCACACCCGCTGGGCTGCCGGTAAGCCGGGCGTCATCGTCCTCGCCTGCGAGCTCATCGATCACAACGGCGAGGAGTTGCTGCGCATCATGAACCAGTATGTGAGCGACTGGGGCTGGGAGGACGAGTTTGCGCAGTGGATGGCCAACGACTGCACCGTCTGCACCACGCTCGTCGACACCATCGTGCCGGGCCGTATCCGCGACGCATCCGAGGCCGCCGCGGTGGCTGAGCGTCTGGGCTACGAGGATCCCTTCCTGGCCGTGCGCGAGCCCTTCCAGATGTGGGGCATCCAGGGCGACGAGTCGCTTGCCGAGAAGCTTCCCTTTGTGAAGGCTGGTCTTCCGGGTGTCTTTGTGACTCCCGACGTCACCCCGTACAAAAAGCGCAAGGTCCGCATCCTCAACGGTGCCCATACCGCCTTTGTTCCGGGCTCTTGGGTTGCCGGCTTTGATATCGTGCGCGACTGCATGCATGACGAGACCGTTCGCGGCTTCATGAACACCATGCTCTACGACGAGGTCATTCCGACGCTTGCCGCCGACTTGGATGTCGAGGACTGCAAGGCCTTTGCCGCCGCCGTCGAAAACCGCTTCGACAACCCGTTTATTGATCATGCGCTGCTCTCCATCTGCCTCAACTCCACGGCTAAGTGGCGCGCTCGTGACCTGCCCACGCTCAAGGACTACGTTGCCGAGACCGGCAACCTGCCCAAGTGTCTGGCGACGAGCCTCGCTACGCTCATCTCCTTCTACACGCAGGAGCTCGTGTCCCGCGAGGGCGACGGCCTGCACCTGCGTCGCTCCGACGGCACCGAGTACACCGCTCAGGACGACGCCTTCGTGCTCGACTTCTACGCCGCCCATGCCGGCACCGACGATGCCCAGCTGGTGCACGATGTGCTCACCAACGAGCAAATGTGGGGCGAGGACCTTACGCAGATCGCAGGTCTTGAGGAGTTTGTCGTCAGCGCGCTCGCCGTCGTGCGTGCCGAGGGCGCCAAGCAGGCCTTCGCCAACGCTCAGGCGTAAATTTCCGGCGCGGACGCGGGTGCGGGACGGCGTGCCCGCGCCTCGACTTCTGCTCAACCTGTAGGGTTAGGACCATTTGCAATGAACACTATCCAGATTAATCCGGCCGATAACGTGATTGTCGCGCTGTCGCCGCTTGCCAAGGGCACCGCCGTCGCGGTTCCCGGGGTGGGCGAGGTCGTGGCCGCGGAGGATATTCCGCAGGGTCATAAGATGGCCGTGCGCTCGATTGCCGCAGGGGAGGACGTCATCAAGTACGGCTTGCCCATCGGACACGTGACGGGCGATGTCCAGCCCGGTCAGTGGCTCCACACGCACAATGTGAAGACCAACCTTTCGGGCGAGGTCGAGTATACCTACAACCCCACACATCCGGTCGTGGATCCCGTTGAGCCCGAGACCTTTATGGGGTTCCGCCGCGCCGACGGTCGTGCCGCGACGCGTAATGAGCTATGGATCATCCCCACGGTCGGCTGTGTCAACGAAGTCGCCCGTGCCATGTGTGAGCAGGCCCAGGATCTGGTCGATGGCTCGCTGGAGGGTGTTTACTACTTCCCGCATCCCTTTGGCTGCTCGCAGACCGGCGCCGACCATGCCCAGACGCGTCGTCTGCTGGTGGCGCTCTCGCGTCATCCTAATGCGGCCGGCGTGCTATTCCTGTCGCTCGGTTGCGAGAACTGCACGCATCAGCAGGTGCTCGACGAGCTCGGTGACTTCGACCACGAGCGCGTCCGCTTCCTCACCTGCCAGGACGTCGCCGACGAGCAGATCGAGGGGCACAAGATTCTGTCCGAGCTGGCTGACCTGGCCAAGCAAGCAAAGCGTGAGCCCATTCCGGCCTCCGAGCTGGTCATTGGTCTTAAGTGTGGCGGCTCTGACGGCCTTTCGGGCATTACCGCCAACCCCACGATCGGTCGCGTGAGCGATATGGTCGTCGCCCGCGGCGGCACGTCGGTGCTTACCGAGGTGCCCGAGATGTTTGGCGCGGAGAGCATCCTGCTTGACCGTTGCGAGAACGAGCAGGTCTTTAACGCTGCCTCCGACATGCTCAATGGCTTTAAGGACTACTTTATTAGCCATGGCGAGGTGGTCTACGAGAACCCGAGTCCCGGTAACAAGGACGGCGGTATTACCACGCTCGAGGACAAGAGTTGCGGCTGCGTGCAGAAGGGTGGCTCTGCACCCATCGTCGACGTGCTGCCGTATGCCGGTCAGGTCACCAAGCATGGCCTGAACATGCTGTGCGGCCCGGGCAACGACATGGTATCCACCACGGCGTTGACGGCTGCTGGCTGCCACGTGATTCTGTTCTCGACTGGACGCGGCACGCCGTTTGGCGCGCCGGCGCCTACGCTCAAGGTGTTCACCAATCAGCGTCTGTGCGACCACAAGGCCAACTGGATGGACTTTAACGCCGGCGTGATTGCCACGGGTGAGCGCACGCTCGACGAGGCCGCCCGCGATTTGTACCAGCTGGTGCTACAGACGGCGAGCGGTAAGCTCACGAGTGCCGAGCGCCGTGGCTGTCACGAGATCAGTATCTGGAAGGACGGCGTCTGCTTGTAGCGGCAAGTGCGCCCAAACATAGCGCTATGTCGTCTGCCCCGTTGGGAGTGATCCCGGCGGGGCTTTTTCGCTTCGTGGTTAAGTGAATATGTTGGAAAATCTGATAAACGTTCACCTATCTCATGGCTGTCCAGCATGGCACCCTTACCAGCAGAAAATAGGTGTGAGGATCTCAATTGTGTCCGTTCGGCGGTAAAAATCGACCGTTCGGGGATAATATGCAAGTGAACGTTCACCTGTCATAAGCAATCGCGCATAATCTAACTAAACGTTCACCCTGAACGCTGGGCAGACAGATGTCAGTGTGGACTCCAATGTCTTGCTGCAAGACAATCGAGAAAAGAGAGGGAGCTCGATGACTAATAAGATCGGAAAAAAGCGTAAGATCACATTCTGGACGCGCTTGGGCTTTGGTATGGGCGGTATGCTCAATTCCGGTGCCCTGACCTTTACGCACAGCTACATGGTGCTGTTCCTGTCCACGGAGTGTGGCCTGTCCGCAGGCGAGGCTGCACTGATCAGCTCGTTTGCCATCTATGTCAACGCTATTCTTTGCCCGCTGATGGGCTTTGTGGCCGATAACTTCTATGCCACCAAGATTGGCCGCATCTTTGGTCGTCGTCGTTTCTGGATCTTGCTGGCCATCCCGATGATGATCGCCGAGCCGCTCATCTTCGTGGCTACGCCGTTTGGCTTCCCGTACTACTTTGTGCTGTACCTGATCTACAACGTCGCGTATACGTTCTGCACCGCCAACCTGTCGCCGCTTACCATCGAGATGACCGACGACTTCAAGGAGCGTACGTACCTCACCGGCTACAAGCATCTCTTTGGTAACGCCGCCGGCTTCCTGATGGCTGCACTTGTGGGCTTCGGCTTTGGCACCTTCGGCGAGACCAACCCGTTCAGCTACTTCATCATCGCTACGATCAACGCTTCGGTCATGGCAATCTCGCTGCTTTGTGTGTACCTGTCCACGTGGGAGCACACCCCCGAGGAGGTCGCTCAGGAGAAGATCGAGAGCGTCGGCGAGGGTATCAAGAAGTTCTTCATCGACGTAATCTCCACCTTCCGCAACAAGTCCTTCCGCAAGGTCCTGTACGCACAGGTCTCCACGAAGCTCGCTGCTGCCTGCTGGTCTGCCTGCCTGTCCTTCTTCATCGTCTACTGCCTGCAGATTCCTAAGTCCTACGAGTCCGTGATGGAGATGCCTGGCAAGGTCGTCGCTATCGTCTGCACCGCCATCTGGGTCGCTCTCATGGCCAAGAAGGGCTTCCACAAGTCTTGGTACCTCGCAAATGTCGGTTGCGCTGCGTGCATCATCGCCTACAACTACTTCGCCTTTGGTCAGATCAATGGCACCTCCACGGTCGCCATCGCCATGATCGCCTACCCCATCATCTTCGCCATCTGGAAGTTCTTCTACGTCGGCTTCCAGTACCTGCCCGATGTTCTGCTCAACTACATCCCCGATGTCGATGAGCTCATCACCCTGCGTCGTCGCGAGGGCATCTACAGCTCCGCTCAGCAGCTCTGCCAGCAGATCGCCCAGGCTATCGCCGTCAACGTGTGGGCTATCGTCCTTGCTGCCTCCGGCTTCATTCAGACCGCCGGCAATAGCGACGCCGTGACCCAGCCCGCTACCGTGCCTCTGTATATCTGCGGCTACATGATCATCGGCTGCGCCGGCTTCTTCCTGCTTGCGGCCGTCCTTGCCCGCGGCATCAAGATCGACAAGGAGCAGTGCGACGTCCTTTGCGACGAGATTCACCGAGTCAAGGAGGGTGGCAAGATGGCCGACGTCAAGCCCGAGGTCAAGGCGCTTTGCGAGGAGCTCTCCGGCTTTAAGTACGAGGACTGCTTTGCCCACAACAACGTTGGCTTCCAGGACGGTAGCGTAACTCCCGCCGAGTAAGGCCGACATATCGTCCAAATCACAGGGCCGTGCCACCGGAATTCCGCCGGCAGGCACGGCCCTTTTTCAACAGCGTACAATTTGCCTTTAGAGCATCTTTTTGAGGGAGAAACCCATGGAGACGGACGTTATCTGGCGCAACGCGCGCGCGGCGGTTATCGAGCTTGACGACGGCGGTTACTTTACCTGCGCCGATACGTGGGAGATCTTTGTCAACGACGAGCCCGCCGGTACCACGAATACGGTCGAGACCTATGTCGACGGCCTGACCCCCGGCAAGCGCAACCTGGTTCGTTTTGTTTGTGGCGAGCGTGAGCTGAGCGTAGGTGTCACCACGCCGGCTGAGCCCTTTACCATCAACGTTCGCGACTGTGGCGCCAAGGGCGATGCCGAGCATGATGACACCACCAACATCCAGGCTGCCATCATGGCCTGCCCCAAGGGTGGCCGCGTGCTGATCCCCGCCGGTAGTTATCGCATCAAGTCTCTCTTTCTTAAGAGCAATATCAACATCGAGCTCGCCGAGGGAGCGGTGCTGCTGGCCCGCCACGATCGTGCCTCGCTTGCCTACATTCCGGGCACGGTCACGGGCAACGAGGGTGCCGGGTATGCCGGCACCGATATGCTGCCCCTGGGCCGCTGGGAGGGCGAGAGCTTCTCGACCTACTGCTCTACCTTTACGGGTCTGAGCGTGCACGACGTGTGCATCTATGGTCGCGGCGCGATCGACGGTCAGACTGATTTTGCCGAGGACAACTGGTGGAACAAGGACTTTAAGAACATCTTTCGCCCGGAGGAGGGCCGTGAGGTCGCCCGCCCGCGCATGATCTTCCTATCCGAGTGTGAGAACGTGAGCTTGGCCGGCTTCACCGTGCGCAATAGCCCGGCGTGGAACATCCACCCCATCCTGTGCGAGCACGTCGATGCGCTCTGCCTGTCCATCGAGGGTCCCAAGAACTCCCACAACACCGACGGCTTCGATCCTGAGAGCTGCGGCTTTGTCCGCATCTTGGGCTGCCAGTTCTCGGTGGGCGACGACTGCATCGCCATCAAGAGCGGCAAGCTGGGTATTGAGCCCGAGCTTCGTCCCGCCACGCACGACGTGCTGATCTCTCACTGCTACATGCACGATGGTCACGGCGCCGTGGTCCTGGGTTCAGAGGCTGCCGGCGGCATCAAGGACCTTACCGTGAGCAAGTGCCTCTTTGAGCGCACCGACCGCGGCCTGCGCGTCAAGACCCGCCGCGGGCGCGGCAAGGATGCCGTCAACGAGGGCATTACCTTTGAGCACATTCGCATGGATGAGGTGCTCACGCCCTTCGTGGTCAACTCCTTCTACTTCTGCGACAAGGACGGCAAGACCGATTACGTGCAGTCTCGCGAGACGCTGCCTGTCGACGACCGCACGCCCGGCTTTGGTGCCACGACGTTTAGCGATATCGAGGCCACCAACTGCCATGCTGCCGCGGCCTATATCACGGGTCTGCCCGAGAGCAAGGTGACGCGTCTGACGTTCCAAGACGTTCACGTGACCTTTGCCGACGATGCCGAGCCCTTTGTCCCGGCCATGGCCTGCGGCGTTGAGCCCATGGTGCGTCAGGGCATCATTGCGCAAAACGTCAAGGTGCTCGACCTGCAAAATGTGGTGATCGAGGGCCAGGACGGCGAGGAGCTGCAGCTCCAGAACGTCGACAAGGTTGTCCGTTCCTAACTCGGGTTGATGACCAGGGCTGCATTGTCGGATAAATCGGCAATGCAGCCCTTGTGCGATACGGCCGTGTGCGCTGCGCTACGCATCATGGTGAAAGGGAATACATGCTCAATAAAACGATTCCTGTCGGGGTCGATGGCTCGTCTGCCACGATTACGTCTTATGTTTTTGCCCCGACCGAAGATGCTTATGCTTTAAAACCGCTGCCTGCAGTTGTGGTCGTGCCAGGAGGCGGCTACGATCACGTTTCGCCGCGCGAAGGCGAGCCGGTAGCGCTCCGTTTGTTGGCGATGGGCTACCAAGCGTTTGTGCTGAACTACTCGGTTGCTCCGGCTGTC
Source organism: uncultured Collinsella sp. (assembly GCA_900552345.1). Taxonomy (GTDB): domain Bacteria; phylum Actinomycetota; class Coriobacteriia; order Coriobacteriales; family Coriobacteriaceae; genus Collinsella. The sequence goes on from URZN01000014.1 coordinate 6,676, forward strand.
TATCCGCTGGCATTGCAAGAACTCGCGCGGGCGGTCGATACCGTCCGAGGCCATGCGGCAGAGTACTGTGTCGATCCTGATCGGATTACGGTCATGGGTTTTTCGGCCGGTGGGCATCTAGTTGGCTTGCTCGGGGCGCTTTGGGACCAACCCTGGCTTGCAGAGTCGATTGCGGCATCTCCTGAGTCGATTCGGCCTGACGCACTTTGCTTGGGCTATCCGGTCGTAAGCTCGGGGGCCTATGCTCATCGTGGTTCATTTGAACACCTAACGGGTGCCGATGGCGCTTTGGCTCAAAAGTTGTCGATCGAGAATATGGTGGGCGAGGGCTTCCCCCGTACGTTCTTGTGGCATACCGCCGAGGATGCATCGGTACCAGTTCAAAATAGCCTCCTTCTTGCGCAGGCTCTTGCCGACCACGGGATTGGCTTTAGCCTACATGTCTTTCCGCATGGAAAGCATGGGGCATCGCTCGCCACGGCCCTAACGGCATTTAAGGGCTGCGCCGAGCATATTCAGCCACAAGTTCAGGGCTGGCCTGAACAGTTCGCTTCCTGGGAGCGTGATGGACGATGAGCGAAAGTATCTATACGCTGCGCGTTTCGAGGGCTGCGGCAGGAGCGTATCCAACGATTTCCGATGCCTTGGCGGCAGCCGATCAGCTCTATCCGGATGCCGAGCAACCGGTGATGATTCGCGTCGATCCGGGCGAGTATCGCGAGCGGGTCGAGATTCATCGCTCGCATGTGACGATTGAGGGAGAGACGGCCGACAGCGTGCGTATCGTGGGCAGCCTGGGTGCCAAGATGCCTTCGGAGGACGGCTCGGGCGTGGACGGCACGCTCGGCACGTTTAGGACCTATACCGTTTTGGTCGATGCCGACGACGTACGGCTCGAGAACCTCACGATCGAAAACGATGCGGGCGATGGGCGCGAGGTCGGTCAGGCGATTGCCCTGTATGCCGATGGCGACCGTCTGGTTGTCGATGCCTGCTGCATTAAGGGGCACCAGGACACACTGTTTTTGGGTCCGCTGCCGCCGCATGAGGCCAAACCGGGCGGGTTTATAGGACCCAAACAGTATGCGCCGCGCCGGGTGGGGCGCCAGTATTTTCGACGTTGCCGGATCGAGGGCGATGTCGACTTTATCTTTGGCGGCGCGCGTGCCTACTTTGAGGGGTGCGAGATTCGCTCGCTCAATCGCGATATGGATGTCAACGGGTATGTAACGGCAGCCTCCACGCCTAAAGGCGAGCCGTACGGATTTGTGTTCCACGGCTGTTCGTTTACAGCTCCGGATGGCGTGGCGCCGGATTCGGTCTACCTGGGTCGTCCTTGGCGCGAATGGGCGCAAACTGTGCTGATCGATTGCTGGCTGGGGCGACATATCAAGCGCGAAGGCTGGTGGGATTGGAATAAGCCGGCGGCGCACAACTGCGTGCAGTATGCTGGCGCGATTCTGCATGGGCCGGCGGGTGATACTACCGGCTGGGTGCCGTGGGCGAATGAACTCGATGTGATGGCTGCCGCCGGGTACGCTCGCGAGCAGGTGCTTGCCGGTGGGGATGGCTGGGATCCCGAGGGAGGCACCGGTGATGCGGTTGAGACGGCTGGGCTATCTGCCAATGGTCGCACCGTGCACATCGAGACGTACTGCGAAGACGAGCCTGCGCTGCGTGCCCGGCTGAAGCGCGAGGGGCGCTCTGCCGCATTTGCGGGCCAGACTCCTGCAGATTTTGAGGCATGGAAGATTGCGACCAGGACTCGCCTGTGCGATGTTTTGGGCCTTTCGCTTATGGACCGCGCCCCGATTGAGATTCGTGAACTCAGCCGTGTGCGGGTTGCCGGCGGCATCGTGCGCACCCATGCGATGCTGCAGGTGGAGCGCGACGTTTGGATGCCGTTCTACCTTCTCGAGCCGCAGTCGCCTAAGCTCGATGCGTGCGGCCGCAAGTGCTGCTATATCTGCCCGCATGGCCATCAGGGAGCGGGCGCTGCTAGCGTAGCCGGTGTTGCGGGCGTGCCGGCGGTCGATGATGCCGTGCGTAAGTTCAATTACGACTACGGTCTGCGTTTAGCGCGCATGGGCTACGTGGCCGTCTGCCCCGACGCTCGCGGCTGGGGATACCGTCGTGACTGGAAGGGCCAGGGTGATGACGAGAACAACTACTTGCGAGGGACGTGCCTAAACCAGGCACGTATGGCCGAGCCACTGGGTCTTACGGTTGCGGGCCTCAACGTCTGGGACAACATGCGCTTGATCGATTACTTGGAGGCGCGCGGCGACATTGCCATGGATGACTTGGGTTGCTTTGGTTTTTCGGGTGGCGGCTACATGACGTTGTACCTGGCCGCACTCGACCCGCGTGTGCGCAAGGCGTTTGTCTCGGGCTATCTGTACGGTGTCGGTGATTCACTGCTGCACCTCAATGGCAATTGCAGCTGCAACTACACACCCGGACTTTGGCGCTTACTCGACATGGGCGATATTGCCTCGCTCATCGCGCCGCGCCCGCTGTTGGTGCAGAGCTGCGAAGAGGATCATCTGAACGGTGCGCGCGGGCTGAAAAATGTTGACGAGCAGCTCGAGATCGTGCGCGATGCCTACAAGTTGCTGGGTCGCAGAGATGGCCTGCGGCACGAGGTATGTCCGGGTGAACACCATCTGGGCGTGACATATCTTGCCGAGGATATCGAATGGCTCGATTCGCACGTTGCGGAATGCGCCCGTGCATAGCCCCTCGGCATGCTGCGAATAAACGGTACGTTCCTGTATGACCGCCGATGGGCGGATGAGGAGAAGATTATGGAAACGAAGAGTTTGAGTGAATCGACCATTTGCTGCTTTGGCGATTCGACCACATGGGGCGATAACGGATGCGGCGCAGGCGGCAACGACATCTCTTGGACTTCGCATCTGGGCGCGTTGCTGGGAGGCGCGGTCGTCGAGAACTTTGGCATCAAGGGTTCGCGTATCGCCATCAAGGCCGACCGTACCGATTCGTTTGTCGAGCGCCTTGACGGTATCGACGATGCGGCCGATATCTACATCGTCTTTGGCGGCGTCAACGACTTTAGCCGCAACGTGCCGCTTGGAGAGCTCGGCAGCACGGACGTGCATGAGTTCTATGGTGCACTCGATTACCTGATCCGTACCATCACGGCGCGCTCGCCTCGGGCAAAGCTCGTGTTTATGACGCCGTGCAAGACGAGCGGCAAGCACGAGAAGGATATCCCGGCAAGCGACGAGCTCAACCACCTGGGCCTGACGCAGGTCGCCTACGTGCGAGCGATGCTCGAGGTCTGTGACCGCTACTCCGTGCCGGTGATTGACCTGTATGCGCAAAGCGGTATCAGCCCGTTTTTGCCGGAGCACCGCGAGCTCTATATGCCGGACGGTCTGCACTACAGCCCGGCTGGCTATGAGCGCCTGGCGCATCGCATCGCCGCGGGTCTCACCGCCGTTTGCCGCTAAAAGTCTGCCGTTCGCGAGGAATATAGGGTTAACGTTCACCCTATATTCCTCGTTCGCGTTACACTAGGGGTAACGTTCACCTATCGTTTATGTCAGAGGGGACAGCAATGGGTTGCAATCAAATCCTGGACCGTTATATCGAGCAGTTGATCGAAACCTCTACGCCGCAGGCGCCGGCTTGGAATATCGAAAAGATTCGCGCCGGCAAGGAGAACACCTGGAACTATATCGACGGCTGCATGATCAAGGCGCTCATCGAGCTGTACGAGATCACGGGTGAGCAGCGCTACCTGACCTTTGCCGACGACTATATCGATTTCTTTGTCCAGGACGACGGCACCATCAAGCATTACAACCCGCAGGAGTACAACCTCGATAACGTCAATGCGGGCAAGACCCTCTACAAGCTCTATGACCTGGTGGGCAAGCCCAAGTATCGCGCCGCCATGGATACCATCTATCGTCAGCTCGAAACCCAGCCGCGTACCAAAGAGGGCGTGTTTTGGCACAAGGCCGTCTACCCCAACCAGATCTGGCTCGACGGCATGTATATGGCGCAGCCGTTCTACATGCAGTATGAGCTGAGCTTCCACAACCGTCGTGCCTGCTCGGACAGCTTCCATATGTTCCAGGTTGTGCATGACCTGATGCGCAACCCCCTCAACGGTCTGTACTATCACGCTTACGACGCGAGCCGCAAACAGTTCTGGTGCGACCCGGTCACCGGCCTTTCGGCTAACTTCTGGCTGCGCGCCGAGGGCTGGTTTGCCATGGCGCTCATCGACACCTGGGAGCTTATGCCGCCTTCGATGTCGGCCGAGAAGGACGAGATCCGCAAGATGTTCCACGATCTGATCGACGCCATGCTGCCGTATCAGGACGAGAAGACCGGCATGTGGCACCAGGTCATCAACCTGCCCAATATCGCCCCCAACTACCTGGAGGAGTCAGGCAGCGCCATCTTTGCCAACGCCATCATGAAGGGCGTGCGTCTGGGCGTGCTGGGCGAGCGTTACTACCAGTACGGCCGTCGCGCCTTCGATGGCATCTGCGAGACCTGCCTGTCCGAGTATGACGGGCAGCTGGCGCTCGACAACATCTGCCTGGTTGCGGGCCTGGGCAACACCGCGCACCGCGAGGGCACGTTTGATTACTACATGAGCGAGCCCGTGGTCAAAAATGATGCAAAGGGTGTGGCGCCGCTGGTGCTTGCCTATATCGAGACCATGCATCACGACAAGCTGGCCGGTAAGCGCGATCCGCTCGCCCCCTCGGGCGTGTGCTCCATCGAGGACCCGTTTGGCGGATACACCCCGGGCATCAACGCTCATAAGGGATGTGAATAACGTGGGGGCTATTACTCCGGGCGTACGTTTGCACGACCTTCCGCAGGGAACCGTCGAGGAACGCATTCGCATGGCGGGAGAGCTGGGCTTTTCGTGCATTCAGCTGCCGAGCAAGGTGCTCTACGCATCGATGGGGATCGATCGAGGCGGCCTGACCCGCGAACTTGCCGACCATTTGCGTGCGGTGCTCGACGAGGCGGGCGTTTCGGTCGCCGTGCTCGGCTGCTATAAGAATCTGGCGACGCCCGATCGCCAACAGCTCATGGATAACTTTGCCGAGTACGAGGCGTGCTTGAACTTTGCCCAGATGCTCGGCGGATGCCCGGTGGGTACCGAGACCGGTCGCCCCAATGCGCAGAACCGCGTTGCTGACGACCGCACGACTGATGAGGCACTCGAGGCTTTTATGGACGGACTCGCACACGTCTGCGATCGGGCCGAGGCCGTGGGCGGTCAGGTTCTAATTGAGCCCGGTTGGAACGAGACGGTCAACACGCCAGATCGCTGCCGTGAGGTGCTGGAGCGCGTCTCGAGCCCGTCGCTCGGCGTGATCTACGACCCGGTATCGCTGCTGCACCCCAGTGTCGTTGACGAAGCGCAGGAAATCACCGCGCGCATGCTCTACTTATGCGGCAGTAAGATCCGCGTGCTGCACGCCAAGGATTTTGAGATCGTTGATAACGAGGACGGAGCCGGATGGTGCGACGGTACGGGTTC
>URZN01000015.1 GCA_900552345.1 uncultured Collinsella sp.
TGTGTATAAGAGACAGGGCGTAGATCGTGCCGTCGGCGGCGATGGGGGAGGCGGCGACCTCTACCTCGTAGCTGCCGCGGCGGAGCTCGACGCCCCTGCCGTCGCTGTCAACGTAGCGCACGGCGTCGACCTTCTTGCCGCGCTCCTCCTTGCCCGTAATATGAACCGGCAGCCTGCTCGCGCCTGCCGAGGTGTCCCAGCCCTGGGCCGAGACGCTAAAGCGCACGGCGTGCTTCGCCGCGAGCGCCTCCTGCTCGGCCGCCTTCCGTGCCTGCTCAGGGGCGTAGATGCCGAAGTAGTAGCCAGCGCCGCCGCCCGCGGCGAGCAGCGCGGCCACGACGGCGGCGATCAGGAGGGACCTCTTTGGGCGCTTGGCCTTCGCCGGCGCCGGTGTAGTCGGCTGCGACTCGGCTGCCGGGGCGGATTGAAAGCCTCCCTGCGATTCGGCCGGTGCTTCACATTCGGCGGCGATGGGCTCTCCGCACACGGGGCAGAACCTGGTCCCGTCCTCGACCTTCGACCCGCAATTTCGGCAGAACATGTGCAGACTCCCCTCGATCGGCGCCCTCGCGAATACCGGGCACATTTCCTTCTGTCCTCATGCTAAGGGCGAACGCTCGCCCGTTGTTGCGCAACATTGCTGTGCTCTCCGTTCGGAAACTGCGTCCCGTTTCTGCTGCCTATTCCGGGACGCAGTTTCCGCTAGAGACCTCAGTCGGAAAGCCCGTCCCGTTTTAGCGTTTCGGAGTGGGATGCAGTTTCCCCAGGAGCCCCCATCGGGAAACTGCATCCCGGAATTCGCCTGAATAGTGGGGTGCGGTTTCCGAAAGGGTGCCGTCTGGGAAACCGTGTCCCGGAATCCCCTCCCGCGCCTGGTTGTTCCGCATCGCATCTATTGGGCAAAGCGATCTGTCCCCCTTGCACCGATCTGTCGATTGAACATCGTTGCGTGTTCGCGCTATCATGCATGGTTACAATTGGTTAGCCATGGCAAACGGTTAGCCATAGTAAACAAAATGCAACGCCCTGCGGGCGCCGGGGGAGGAACACGGACGTGAAGCTCGATACGCTCGAGATTGGAAAGGACGCCGTTGTCGCATCGGTGACATCGGACGACCAGGCACTCCGACAACATATTTTGGACATGGGCCTAACACCGGGCACCGAAGTCACCATGATGAAGTACGCCCCCATGGGCGACCCGCTCGAGATTCGCCTGCGTGGCTACGAGTTGACGCTGCGCAAGGACGATGCCGCACGGATTGAGCTCGTGGGTGTTCACGACACCGATACGGGTCCGCGCGCTAACGCCGCAATCGGCACGACGGAGCACCCGGCACTCGGCGAGGGGACGTATTCGCCCCGTGCGGCAAAAACGGCCGTGCCCGAGGGCGCACCGCTACATTTTGCCCTCGCCGGCAACCAAAACTGCGGTAAAACCACGCTGTTCAACCAGCTTACGGGCTCCAACCAGCATGTCGGTAACTTTCCCGGCGTGACGGTCGACCGCAAGGACGGCACCATCCGTAACCACCCCGAGGCGAGCGTCACTGATCTGCCTGGTATCTATTCGCTGTCGCCGTACACGGGCGAAGAGATCGTCAGCCGACAATTCATCCTTGACGAAAACCCCGACGCCATCATCGACATCATCGACGCCACCAACATCGAGCGCAATCTGTACCTGACGCTGCAGCTTATGGAGCTCGATCGCCCCATGGTCATCGCGCTCAACATGATGGACGAGGTGACGGCCAACGGTGGCGCCGTGGACGTCAACCTGCTCGAGAGCCTGTTGGGCGTGCCTGTTGTCCCCATTAGCGCTGCCCGCAACGAGGGTATCGGTGAGCTGGTGGATCATGCCTTGCACGTCGCGCGGTTCCGCGAGCGTCCCGGCCGCTTGGACTTTTGCGCGCCCGATGGTCCAGACGGCGGTGCGCTGCATCGCTGCATCCACGGCATCGCCAACCTTATCGAGGACCATGCCGCGACGGCACACATTCCCGTGCGTTTTGCGGCGACCAAGCTGGTTGAGGGCGACGAGCTGGTGACCGAGGCGCTTCACCTGGACCGTAACGAGCTCGACGCCATCGAGCACATCATTACCCAGATGGAGGGCGAGGCCGGCACCGACCGCCTTTCCGCGCTGGCCGATATGCGCTTTAGCTTTATCGGCGACGTGTGTGGGCGCTGTGTCGTCAAGCCGCACGAGAGCCGCGAGCACGTGCGCTCCGTCAAGATCGACCGCATTCTGACGGGTCGCTATACGGCCATTCCGGCGTTTCTGCTGATCATGGGTCTCGTCTTTTGGCTGACGTTTGGCGTGATCGGCGCGGCGTTGCAGGGACTCATGGAGGACGGCATCGCTGCCATCATCGCCTCGGCCGATGCGGGCCTCAAGGCGTTCGGCACCAACGACGTGGTGCGCTCACTGGCTGTCGACGGCGTGCTTACGGGTGTGGGCAGCGTGCTGACCTTCCTGCCGATTATTGTCGTGCTCTTCTTGTTCCTCTCCATTCTGGAGGACTCGGGCTACATGGCGCGCGTGGCCTTTGTTATGGATAAGGTGCTGCGTCGCTTTGGCCTGTCGGGCCGCAGCTTTGTGCCTATGCTCGTCGGTTTTGGCTGCACCGTGCCGGCTATCATGTCGACCCGTACGCTCCCATCCGAGCACGACCGCAAGATGACGGTCATGCTCACGCCGTTCATGAGCTGTTCGGCCAAGTTGCCGGTCTACGGCCTGCTGTGCGGGGCGTTTTTCCCGCAGGCGACGGTCCCCGCCATGGTCTCGCTCTATCTGATTGGCATTGCGGTTGGCTGTATCGCGGCTTTGGTGCTCAACCGCACGGCATTTAAGGGCGACCCAGTGCCGTTTATCATGGAGCTCCCCAACTACCGCCTGCCGAGCGTCAAGACGACGGTGATGCTGGCATGGGATAAGGCCAAGGATTTTATTACCAAGGCCTTTACCATTATCTTTGCCGCTACGGTGGTCATCTGGTTCCTTCAGACGTTCGATATCCGCTTTAATGTGGTCGCCGATCAGTCGCAAAGCCTGCTTGCGGGCCTCGGCAGCATCATCGCGCCGGCGCTGGCGCCGCTTGGCTTTGGCGATTGGCGCGCATCCACGGCGCTCGTCACCGGACTTATCGCCAAGGAGAGTGTCATCTCGACCCTCACGGTGCTTTTGGGCGCGACCTCGCCCGCGGCACTGTCGACCATGTTTTCGCCGTTTACTGCCTATGTGTTCCTGGTCTTTACGTTGCTGTACCCGCCGTGCGTGGCTGCGATCGGCGCCGTCAAGAGCGAGCTGGGCGCGCGCTACGCCGTTGCCGTATTCGCGTTTCAGGGGACGGTCGCCTGGATCGTGGCGTTTGTCGTGCATTCGGCGGGCATATTGCTGGGGCTGGCTTAGTTATTTATTGACGGCGCAACCTCTGTGTATCGAATTGTTTTCGGCCCTGCATCTGTTGCTGACGGATGCGGGGCCGTTGCTATATAATCGCCTCCACTCAAAATGATTGGAGACGTTATATATGAGTCAGGCAAGGCAAGACGGCATCACGCTCAGGCAGTGGCTCCCACTCGTCGGGCTCACCTGCTGTGCGTTCGTGTTCAACACGTCGGAGTTTATGCCCATCGGCCTTTTGACTGATATCGCCGCGTCGTTCTCGCTCACCGAGGCCCAGGCGGGCATCATGATCTCGGTCTATGCCTGGGGCGTCATGCTGCTGTCGTTGCCGCTCATGGTGTTCGCTTCGCGTTTCGAGTTCAAGCGGATGCTGCTGGGCGTGCTCGCCGTGTTCTCGCTCGGCCAGTTTCTGTCCGCTGTGGCGCCGACTTATCCCATCCTGGTCTGCGCGCGCCTGGTGGTCGCTTGCGCACATGCCGTGTTCTGGTCGGTCGCCTCGATTATGGCGTCGCGCCTGGTTGACACCCGCCACGGGGCACTCGCCATCAGCATGATCGCCACGGGCTCTTCCATCGCACAGATCTTCGGCCTGCCGCTCGGCCGCGCCATTGGCCTGGCCGTGGGCTGGCGCATGACGTTTGCTGTGGTCGGAGCGCTGTCTGCTGTCGCGGTCGTCTACCAGGCCACGGTGTTCCCTGCCATGCCAGCGGGCGAGCGCTTTACCGTCAAGCAACTGCCCGAGCTGCTCAAGAACCCGTTACTGATCGCGCTCTATGCGGTCACGGTGTTCATGGCAACTGGCTATTACACGGGCTATAGCTATATCGAGCCTTTCCTGGCTCAGGTCGCGCATGTCGACGCAAGCGCCATCACTATGACGCTGACGGCGTTCGGCTGCTCTGGTCTGCTCGGAAGCTGGCTATTCGGCCGACTGTTCGATGGGCACCGCTTCCCGTTCCTCGCGATTACGCTCTCCGGCGTGCCGGTGGCTCTGCTGCTCATGGGTCCGGCCGCATCGTCGCTCGTGGCAGTGCTTGCCGTCTGCGCGCTGTGGGGCTGCTGCGCCACGGCCTTTAACGTGGCGTTCCAAGCCGAGCTCATCAAGCACACGCCGGCAGATTCGTCGGCCGTCGCCATGTCGATCTTCTCGGGCCTGTTTAACCTGGGAATCGGCACGGGTACCGCGATCGGCGGAGCCGTGGTTTCGGGCCCCGGTATCGCCTGGATCGGCTTCGCGGGCGGGGTGATTGCCGTCGTGGGCGTTATCCTCGCCATTACGGTGATGTTCCCGGCCATACGCCGCGCAAAGCCTGTTGCCTAATCACGCTCCCTCATCAGTTGCGGTGGAATAGTTCCTGCTTGAGCCTTCAGAGGCCTTAAACAGGAACTATTCCACCGCAACTTATTTTGGGGGAGAGGATACAGGCTGGGCATACAATGGATGTCGTTGTGTTGCGCTTACCGGGAGGTTGCTATGTGGGCATACGAGACGACGTTCTATCAGATCTATCCGCTGGGCTTTTGCGGAGCTCCGCGCGAAAACGCCGCCTCCGTTGCCGAAGATGAGCTCGCCCAGGCCGCCGATGCCACAGCTAGCCCCGATGCCCCGATCATGAAGATTGCCCAATGGGCCGACTACCTGCAAGAGCTCGGCATCGGCGCTGTGCTCATCAATCCGCCGCTCGAGTCTGATAGCCACGGTTACGACACGCGCAGCCTGCGCCATATTGACCGCCGCCTGGGTGGGGATGCCGACTTTGCCGCCGTATGCGACACGCTGCATGCCCGCGGCATCCGTGTGGTGCTCGACGCCGTCTTCAACCACGTCGGTCGCGGCTTTTGGGCCTTCCGCGATGTGCAGGAGCGTAAGTGGGACTCGCCGTACAAGGATTGGTTCCACATTAGCTTTGACGGCGACTCCTGCTACGGCGATGGCTTTTGGTATGAGGGCTGGGAAGGCCATTTTGAGCTTGTGAAGCTCAACCTGCAAAACCCCGCCGTGGTCGATTACCTGCTTGAGTCCGTGCGTCTCTGGGCCGAGGTCTTTGGCATCGACGGCCTGCGCTTGGACGTCGCCTATATGCTCGATCGCGACTTTATGCGCCGTCTGCATACTTTTACCCGTGAGCTCAAGCCCGACTTTGTGCTGATTGGTGAGACGCTCCACGGCGACTACAACCAGATCGTCAACGACGAGATGCTCGACTCCTGCACCAACTACGAGTGCTACAAGGGCCTGTACTCCAGCTTTAACTCGGTCAACATGTTCGAGATTGCCCACTCGCTTCATCGCCAGTTTGGCGGTGACCCGTGGTGCATCTACCGCGGCAAGCATCTGCTGTCATTTGTCGATAACCACGATGTGCCGCGCCTGGCGAGCATCCTTACCGACAAGTCCTGCCTGCGCCCCGCCTATGGCATGCTCTTTGGTATGCCGGGCATTCCGTGCGTCTACTATGGCAGCGAGTGGGGGATTCCTGGCGAAAAGGGCGGCCCTGATGGCGACTGGGCGCTGCGACCTGCGCTCGATGAGCCTGCGCCCAACGATCTGACGACATTTGTCACGCAGCTGGCGCACCTGCGCTCGGCAAACGATGCGGCGGCTCGTGCCCTCAACTATGGTGCCTATCGCAACGTGGTGATCCAGAACAAACAACTGCTGTTCGAGCGCGCCTGCGACGACGCGACGGTGCTCGTGGCGGTCAATGCCGTGAACGAGCCCTATTCCTTTGGAGCCAGCGAACTCAACGGCTCCTTCGTCGACCTGCTTGCCGACGATGCGCCCACGGTCGAGCTGTCGGGCTCCCTTGAACTTGCGCCCTATGAGGTGCGTTATCTGCTGAGGGCCTAATTCATGACTGCGCCGGACGAGGGCTATCAGCATATTGAGCATGGGTTTGAGCCCGTGTTTGACGAGCGCTCGCGCGTTTTGGTGCTGGGGTCGTTTCCCTCGGTGCTCTCGCGTGCCAATGCCTTCTACTATGGCAATCCGCAGAACCGCTTTTGGCGCGTGATGGCCGCGTGCCTTGGTGCGCCCGTGCCGCCCAACGAGGGAGACTCTTTGGCGAGCGGCGAGCCCGCGACGCTTGACGCCTCGATTGCCGCCAAGCGGGCTATGCTGCTGAACGGCGGCGTGGCCCTGTGGGACGTGATCGAGAGCTGCGACATTAAGGGTTCGAGTGACGCCAGCATCAAAAACGTCGTTCCGGCGCATGTCGAGCGCATTACCGGCGCAGCTCCCATTGAGCAGGTGATATGCAACGGTGGTACAGCTGGTCGGCTCTACAAGCGCTATCTACAAGAACGCACGGGGCTGTCGGCCATCGTTCTGCCGTCGACTAGTCCCGCCAATGCGGCATGGCGCCTGGAACGCCTTGTTGGGCGCTGGCGCGAGGCCGTTGACTGGGGCGCTCTGTAATTTAGATATCTGATTGGGCGCGGGTGCCGAGGCGTTTCATGATGGCATGCCAGATCGGTGCGGGCAGCGCGGGCTTGACGCGCACCATGCCGTCGGCATCGACGCTACCGGCATTGCCACCGCCAAGCAGCTGCGCATGCTCAATGGAGCAGCCCATGCGCACAGCGCCCACAAGCTTATCCATCGCTTCCGAAAATGGCCGACGCAAGAGGCCCATACGCGGGGAGTGGCGAAGTGCTGCGATGCCGCTGCCGGCACAGACGACAATGCCACCGCACCATGGCAGGTCACGTAGAAGACATGTCCGATACAGGCGGTCGAGAACTTCGTCCGCCTGCTTGTTGTTTTTGGACGCGGCCTGGACGACGACATAGATGCGTGTCTCTGTATTTCCAAGGCGATCGAGTATCTGCTCGACAGCGATCATAGCCTCATCGTCAAATGCATCATCAACAGCGAGCACCATGCCATCGACTGCACCGGCATCATCCGCCTTCAAGTCAACCGGGTGGGGAAGTACGGTGTCGGAAAGCCGGGCATAGGCCGCGATGGCATCTTGCAGGTCCCAGAGCAAAAACTCAAGATCAGAGCTATTGGGAACGCTGATATACGCAATGGTTTGCAACGTTTTTGGTACATCGCCGCGTGCGGTCGTCTCCATGCCGCCTCCTTTCCGGTTGGTTTCCGTTTAGGTTACACCGTCTGGTGACGCCTCGCCGCGCTATCCTAGTGCAACCCTTACGAAAGGAACGCCATGCGTCTGCCCATGAATACCTCGCTTGCCACGCTCAAGCCCTCCGGCATCCGCCGAATCAACGCGCTCGCCGCCCAGCATCCGGGATGCATCGCGCTTGCGCTCGGCGAGCCCGATTTTCCCACGCCCGATGTGATTAGCGCCGAGGTGACGGCCTCGCTCGACCGCGGCGACACACACTATCCGCCCAACAACGGCCGCCCTGCCCTGCGCGAGGCGCTGTCCGCATATATGGGCGATGCGGGCCTTACGTATTCGGCCGACGAGGTCATCCTGACCGATGGTGCGACCGAGGCCCTGTCGGCTACGTTTATGGCCATGCTCAACCCCGGCGACGAAGTCATTATCCCCACGCCGGCCTTTGGCCTGTACGAGAGCATCGTCGTGGCCAACCATGCCAAGGCGGTCTTTTTGGATACGGAGCCTGCGCAATTTCAGATTGACGAGGACGCGCTTCGTGCTTGCGTGACGCCGGCGACCAAGGCCATCGTCATCTGCTCGCCCAACAATCCCACGGGCTGCATTCTCAACGCGGCATCGCTCGACGCCGTGGCGCGCGTAGCGGAGCAGGCGGGCATCTACGTAGTCTGCGACGACGTATACAACCGTCTGGTCTATGTGGATGGCTACGAGCGCTTCGCCCAGCGACACCCGGAGCTGCGCGAGCAGACAGTGATCATCGAGAGTTTCTCCAAGCCCTGGGCCATGACCGGCTGGCGCTTGGGTTGGCTCGCAGCGGCAGCCCCCGTCATCGCCGAGATCGCAAAAGCACACCAATACCTAGTATCGAGTGCCGTTTCATTTGAGATGGACGCAGCAGCGCGAGCCCTGACCGTCGACCCAACCCCCATGCTCAAAGTCTACCGAGCCCGCCGCAAACGCGTGCTCGCAGCCCTTAATAACATGGGCCTCGACGTAGTGGAACCGGCAGGCGCCTTCTACGCCTTCCCCAGCATCAAACAATTCGGCCTAACAAGCGAAGCCTTCTGCATCAAAGCCATCAAAGAGGCAAACGTAGCCCTAGTCCCCGGAGACTGCTTCGGAACCGAAGGCCACATCCGCCTAAGCTACTGCGTCTCCGATAAAAATCTGGACGAAGGCCTCCGCCGCCTGTCCACCTTCGTTTCAACCCTGTAGCCCAACGGGACCCAAAACATCAGCCCACCGACCCAAGCATTATGAGCGGGGGCGTCAGCCAACGAAAACCCGGGCTGCCCAAAGTCAACGCAGGCACGCGCCGCCGAAGGCCAGGCGCAAGGTTTTCGTAGATTCCGCACGAGCCGAAGAGCACTTAATGTGCTCTTCGTGCGAGCCAGGACTTGACCGAGCGAAAACCTTGCGCCTGGCCTTCGGCGGCGCGTGCCGGATGGTGGAATTGTGTGCAGCCCGGTTTTCCGTTGACCGACGCCAGGGTCCCCGCCATAATACTTTCGGTTCACGCACGAATCCGCTGCCAGAGACAGCCGGTGCAAACGGGCATCGCCCGCGAGCTTAATGGGACATCCCGCCAGCCGAGGTGGTCGAGTAGATATGTCTTCTCGCCCCCGTCGCTCATGCAGCGCGGGGGCTTTCTTTTTGGACATGCCCCCGTCACGTCCTTGTGGCGGACCGTGCCCGGAAAGAATTCGAGGAGGTGTAATTCATGCCCCAGCAGTACAAAATCGACAAGGTTGCAGAGATCGAGTCCCGTATCGCCGAGAACGCCGGTCTGTTCGTCGTCAACTACAACGGTCTGACGGTTAAGCAGGCTCAGGAGCTGCGTCATCAGCTTCGCGAGTGCGGCGCCGAGATGAAGGTCTACAAGAACAACCTGGTCAAGATCGCTCTCAAGAACCAGGAGCAGCCCGAGCTCGACGAGATCCTCGCCGGCCCCGTCGCTTATGTGTTCTACGAGACCGAGCCGGTCGAGGCCGCTAAGACCCTTAAGGACTTCTCCGCTAAGTCCAAGGGTGTCCTTGAGATCAAGGGCGGTATCTCCGACGGCAAGGCCGTTTCCGCTGATGATGTTAAGGCTATCGCCGAGCTGCCCACCAAGGATCAGCTTCTCGGCCAGATCGCCGGTCTCATCTCCGGTTTCGCTCGCGACATCGCTGTCTGCGTCAACGGCGTTTCCTCTGGTCTCGCTCGTTCGATCCAGCAGGTCTCCGAGCAGAAGGCAGCCTAGTTGCTGTTTTCACCCGCGGCGGCAACGCCGCACCCCTGGCGCATTCGCGCCGTGTTTTAACTGATCTCCGTGCATCCGCACGGAAACGAAAGGACTTAGAAATGGCTAAGCTTACCACCGATGAGATCATCGATGCTCTTAAGGAAATGACCCTTCTCGAGGCTTCCGAGCTCGTTAAGGCTATCGAGGACACCTTCGGCGTTTCCGCCGCTGCTCCTGCCGCTGTTGTCGCCGCTCCTGCTGCTGGCGCTGCTGAGGCCGAGGAGAAGACCGAGTTTGACGTCGTGCTCGAGGGCTTCGGCGACAACAAGATCCAGGTCATCAAGGCTGTCCGTGAGCTCACCAACCTTGGCCTGAAGGAGGCCAAGGAGGTCGTCGAGGGCGCTCCCAAGGCTGTTCTCGAGGGTGCCAAGAAGGAGGACGCCGAGGCTGCCAAGGAGAAGCTCGAGGCTGCTGGCGCTGCTGTCACCCTCAAGTAATCAGGCTCTCTCGCCAGATTTCTTTGCAGACGGGGCTCGCTATGCGAGCCCCGTCTTTTTTGTTTTGGCCCCTCATTCCCATTGCTCGGCACGCGGAACACCGCTGTCTTCGCCGTGCCAATCCCGTTACCGCTGGGGCGTAAAATTGCACCATTCGAGCAATAATTTGCGTTGACCTGCTGAAGAATTGCGTTTGCCTTACGGCGACGTATGTCTCCGGCGGTAAGATACTTCGGTATCGCAATTTGGTCTGCGGCCGCCGTGCCGCACGCATAGGGCGCATTCTGCGCCTGCGAAAGGATCCTTGAATAACATGAAGGCAATCATCCCCGCCGCCGGCCTTGGCACGCGTTTTCTGCCTGGCACCAAGTGCACGCCCAAAGAGATGCTGCCGGTGCTCGACAAGCCGGTCATTCAGTATGTCGTTGAGGAGGCGCTCGACCCCGAGGAGGTCGACGACGCCATCATCGTTACCTCTCCCGGTAAGCCCGAGCTGCTGAGCTACTTCCAGCCCGATCGCTCGCTCGAGAATCTGCTGCGCGAGCGCGGCAAGAATGCCTATGCCGATGCCGTCGCCCACGCTGGCGGTATGCCGGTCGACTTCCGCTATCAGTACGAGGCCAAGGGCCTCGGCCATGCTATCCGCTCTGCTGCCGATGCCCTGTCTCTTATACACATCTGACGC
>URZN01000016.1 GCA_900552345.1 uncultured Collinsella sp.
CCCCCGCCGCACGAAGTGCGCAGCGGGGGTTCTTTCATGTCCGAGGACGTCCGCGAAGGTCAGCCCTCAGATCCTGCGGTGAGAGACCTAGGCCTCGTTGTACACCGTCTTGAGCTTCAGCAGGTGAGCGTAGCGGTCCATAGCGGCCTGCTCGTTCTCCTTGAAGAGCTCCTCGGCGCGCTCGGGGAAGGAACGCGTCAGCGAAGCGTAACGGGCCTCGTTCATCAGGAACTCCTGATAACCGCCCGCGGGCTCCTTGGAATCGAGCGAGAACTTCTTGCCGGCAGCAGCCTCGGGGTTGAAGCGGAAGAGGTTCCAGTAACCGCACTCGACAGCCTTCTTCATCTCGGCCTGGCAGTTCTGCATGCCGCCCTTCTTGATGGAGTGCATCTCGCAGGGGCTGTAGCCGATGATGAGGGACGGGCCGTCGTAAGCCTCGGCCTCGTGAATAGCCTTGAGGGTCTGAGCCGGGTTGGCGCCCATGGCGACCTGTGCCACGTAGACGTAACCGTAGCTCATGGCAATCTCGGCCAGGGACTTCTTCTTGGTCACCTTACCGGCAGCGGCGAACTGAGCGACCTGGCCCAGGTTCGAGGCCTTGGAGGCCTGACCACCGGTGTTGGAGTAAACCTCGGTGTCGAAGACGAAGACGTTGACGTTGTGTCCGGAAGCCAGGACGTGATCCAGGCCACCGAAGCCGATGTCGTAAGCCCAGCCGTCGCCGCCGAAGATCCAGAAGGACTTCTTGGTGAGGTAAGCCTTGTCGGCGAGGATCGCCTTGGAAGCGTCGCAGCCGCACTTCTCGAGCTCGGCAACGTAGGCAGCGGCAGCGGTCTTGGAGGCCTCGGCGTCGTTGACGGAGTCGATCCAAGCCTGGCCGGCAGCCTTGAGCTCATCGGACGGACCATCGGCAGCGATGATGTCCTGGGTAGCGGCGATCAGCTTCTTCTGGACGGCCTCGTAACCGACGGCCATGCCCAGACCGTGCTCGGCATTGTCCTCGAACAGGGAGTTGTTCCACGCCGGGCCGTGACCGTCCTTGTCCTTGCAGTAAGGAGCGGTGGCAGCGGGGTTGCCCCAAATGGAGGAGCAGCCGGTGGCGTTGGAGATGAACATGCGGTCGCCGGCGACCTGGGTCACCAGACGTGCATAGGCGGTCTCGGCGCAGCCGGCGCAGGAGCCGGAGAACTCCAGGTAGGGCTTCTTAAACTGGCTGCCCTTGACGTTGGCCGCGATGAGCTCCTTCTTCTCGGAGACGTTCTCGACCATGTAGTCCCAAACGGGCTGCTGGTCCATCTCCTGCTCGGTGGGAACCATCTCGAGGGCGCCCTTGGGGCAGACCTTGACGCAGTTGGTGCAGCCCATGCAGTCGAGCGGGGACACGGCCATGGTGAACTTCATGCCCTTGGCCTTGGGGCCCATGGCGTCGAGCGTGCGGGTAGTCTCGGGCGCGGCGGCAGCCTCGTCCTCGGTCATCGCGAACGGACGGATGGTGGCATGCGGGCACACATAGGCGCACTGGTTGCACTGGATGCACTTGGTCTCGTCCCAGTGGGGAACGACCACGGCGACGCCGCGCTTCTCGTATGCGGAGGCGCCCAGCTCAAACTGGCCGTCGGCGCAACCGACGAAGGCGGAAACGGGCAGGCTGTCGCCATCCATGCGATCGATGGGCTCGAGCAGGTTCTTGACCTGCTGGGCGATAGCGGACTTGGTCTCCTCGGAGAGCTCGACGGGAGCGGCGTCCTCGGCGGTAGCCCAGTCGGCCGGAACCTCGAACTTACGGAAGGCGGTAGCGCCGGCATCGATGGCCTTATGGTTGGCGTCGACGATGGCCTGGCCCTTCTTCATGTAGGACTTGGTAGCCGCGTCCTTCATGTACTGCAGGGCGTCCTCAGCGGGCAGGACCTTGGCCAGCGCGAAGAAGGCGGACTGGAGCACCGTGTTGGTGCGCTTGCCCATGCCGACCTTGGCGGCCAGGTCGATAGCGTCGATCAGGTAGACGTTGACGTTGTTGTTCGCGATGTAACGCTTGGCCACGGCGGGCATGTGCTCGGCGAACTCCTCGTCGCTCCACTGGCAGTTGACCAGGAAGGTGCCGCCCGGCTTGACGTCGCGGACCATCTTGAAGCCCTTAACGATGTAGCTGGGGTTGTGGCAGGCGACAAAGTCGGCCTTGGTCACGTAGTACGGCGAGCGGATCGGGGAATCACCAAAGCGCAGGTGCGAGACGGTGACGCCGCCGGTCTTCTTGGAGTCGTACTGGAAGTAGGCCTGGACGTACTTGTCGGTGTGGTCGCCGATGATCTTGATCGAGTTCTTGTTGGCGCCGACGGTACCGTCGCCACCCAGACCCCAGAACTTGCACTCGATGGTGCCGGGGGCTGCGGTGTTGGGCGCATCCTCGGCCTCGGGCAGGCTCAGGTTGGTCACGTCATCGACGATGCCGATGGTGAACTCGCGCTTGGGCTCGTCCTTCTTAAGCTCCTCGAAGACAGCGAACGCGGACGCGGGAGGCGTGTCCTTGCTGCCCAGGCCGTAACGGCCGCCGACGACCTTGATGCCCGTCTTGCCGGCCTCGTAGAGAGCGGAGACGACGTCCTGGTAGAGCGGCTCGCCGATGGAACCCGGCTCCTTGGTGCGGTCCATGACGGCGATCTTTTTGACGGTCTCGGGGAGAACGTCGACAAAGTGCTTGATGGAGAACGGACGGAACAGGCGAACCTTGACCAGGCCGACCTTCTCGCCGTGAGCGTTGAGGTAGTCGATGACTTCCTCGAGCACGTCGCAGAAGGAGCCCATGCACACGACGACGCGATCAGCATCGGGAGCGCCGTAGTAGTTGAACAGGCCGTAATCGGTGCCGAGCTTCTCGTTGATCTTCTTCATGTAGCCCTCGACGACGGCGGGAAGCTCGTCGTAGACCTTGTTGCAGGCCTCGCGGTTCTGGAAGAAGATGTCGCCGTTCTCGTGGCTACCGCGGGTATGCGGATGCTCAGGGTTGAGCGCGTGATCGCGGAAAGCCTGGACAGCGTCCATGTCGCACATCTCGGCCAGATCCTTGTAGTCCCACATGGCGACCTTCTGGATCTCGTGGCTGGTGCGGAAGCCGTCGAAGAAGTTAAGGAACGGGGTCTTACCCTCGATGGCGGCAAGGTGAGCCACCGGCGAGAGGTCCATGACCTCCTGGACGTTGCCCTCGGCGAGCATGGCGAAACCGGTCTGGCGGCAGGCCATGACGTCGGAGTGATCACCGAAGATGTTCAGGGCGTGCGAAGCGACGCAACGCGCGGAGACGTGAAAGACGCCCGGGAGCTGCTCGCCCGCGATCTTGTACATGTTCGGGATCATCAGGAGCAGGCCCTGAGAAGCCGTGTAGGTGGTGGTCAGAGCACCGGCGCCCAGCGAACCGTGAACGGTACCGGCTGCACCTGCCTCGGACTCCATCTCGACGACCTTGACCGGGGTGCCGAAGATGTTCTTGCGACCCTGGGCCGCCCACTGGTCGACATGGTCGGCCATCGGGCTGGACGGCGTAATGGGATAAATTCCCGCTACCTCGGTGTACGCATACGAAACATATGCGGCCGCCTCGTTGCCGTCCATAGACTTAAACTTACGCGCCATATACCCCTCTCCTCTCATATAGGTATACAGGCCCCGGCGATCGCCGGGATGTTGGCGTGATGGGATTTTCGCTGTTGCTTCCAATCATCTGGCAGGCGAACTCAGCAGCAGGTACATGGCGTGGAGAGAAGGCATGCCGAGGCGAGGAGGGCTGCACGCGCTCCACAGGCCCAGCTACCCGTCTTGCACATGACCGAGCGCCGCAAAGGCCGCATGCCGGATGCTCCCGGGCACGCCCCGGCGATGGGAAGCGCCCGCAACGGAAATCCGCATGCGGGTTTATTGTACCCCGCCGTCAAGTGTAATTTCGGCAAATATAGGTGGCCGGTAAAGGTTTACCTCGGGTGACTATTGTGCGCCCGGCACCGACGGGCACAGTCCCCTGGAACCCCACAGCAGTTGCGGTGAAATAGGGAGTGTTTTTGCTGTTAACGGCCTTAATCAGTCCCTATTTCACCGCAACTCATTGAGGGGATGAGTTAGAGGGCGCCGAGGAGGATGGCGTAGGTGGTGGATTCGCCGAGTTTGAGCTCGTCGCCGGGGTTGAGCTGAGCGGAGCGGCCAGGCTCTACTTGAATACACACGCTCGTGGCCCCGTTTACCACCACGGTGCCGTTCGTGGACGACAGGTCCTCGACAAACCATGTGCCAGAATCGTCGCACCAGATATGGGCATGGCGGGCCGAGACGTCGTCGCCGACGTCGGTGATGTCGCCCTCCCCCGTTGCCAGCGCGCCGACCTCGGCGCCTTCCTCACTCGGCTGAATCCAGCGCGGGGCGCTCACCACATAGCCGTTTTGCACGCGCAGCAGTCCCAGCGGATGCGCCGGCGCGACCTCGTGCTCGCCCACGACCGAAGATGTGCTCAGCGAGCGCGGCGTCGACGTGGCGCCACCACAGGTCGCATGAGCGTAGTCGATGGCATAGGTCACCGACGAACGTACATCTGCCGAGCAACCCACGGCGACAAACAGCACCAGGATGGCCTCGGCGCGCTCGGCGGGCATGAGTTCAGCCGCCTGCGACAGGCGCTCGAGCGCATTGCGATAGAGATTCGTGTCCTGGTAGCATTCCTCGAGTGCCCGCACCATGGGCTCGCCAGCGGGGCCGCACACCATATTGGTCACGGCCGCGGCGTCCATGGGATTGCGACGGCGCAGGGCCAGCTGCGACATAATGCGCGCGGCCGAGGTGCCGTAATCGGCAAAATAACGTTCCTGTAGCGTGCCGACCGGCGCGCGCACGATAAAGCGCGAAACCCAGGAGCGATCGGCGGCACGGCTCTGCGGACTACGGCCGTCGGCGAGCGGGCGGCTCGAGAGCACCAGGCCGCACAGTTCGATATGGCTCAGGTGCGCGGCGCGCTTAAAGATGTCAAACATTGCCCCGCACGGGGTGAGCTCAGCTTGAGAAGCCATGGCTTAGCCCTCCTTGGTCGCAGAGATCGTGTCGGATACTTCGGCCGGCCCGCCAAAGGTGCGGGCAGCCGCGGCTCCGCCGGCAAGCGGCGTCGCCATGGGAATTTTCGCACGTCGTGCTGACACGACGGGAAGCTCAAAGGCAAACCCCATCGCCAGCAAAAACCACGTGAGCGCATAGGTTGCAATTATGGCGGCCACCAGGCCACCCGCCACGGCATGCTGGGAAAACACGGCGCATGCGAGTGCGGCCAGCGCCGGAACCTCGCAGGCGGAAAGGGCCAACACGCCCTGCAGGAATCCCGCACGGCGGTCGCGCGCCAAGGCCCCGGCAGCGATGCCCACCATGCCCGGCGATGCCAACGCCAGCGCGGCGATAATGGCCGGCAGCTTCCCGGACCACATAAGCGGTCCCACGACGAGCGTCACATGGGCGCCCGACGCCAACAGCGCCGCTGATACCACGACCACGGTCCAAAGCACGCCGCATACCGCCGTCGCACCAACCATCGCCGCACGCCGGACTGTGTGCCCCGATACCTCCATCGGGCACGGCATGAGCGGCTCGGCGCGAAGCGAGCGGGCGACATTTTGCGCATAGTGGTCGCAAAATGCCGAGAGCGCCGCCTCCGCCGCAGCCGGCTCGGGACGATCTTCCTGATGGCAGGACAGGCAGGCAATCACCACATCGAACAGCTGAGCGTCGACAAACGCCAGCGCATCGCGCAGGTCCTCGGAATTTGGATCGAGCCCCAACTGCTGAGCCTGTTCGGCCGCGGCAAGTGCCACATCGGGCTCGCGTCGCAGCAGTTGCGTCAAGTCGCAGCCGGGCGCGTGGGCGCCGACGGGATAATCGGGCAGTGTATCCATCTTGAGGCGATAAGGGCTGGCGATATCGCGTGTCTTTTTGCGCGAGCCCGAAGTACCCGACGCACCCGGCGCTACTTCGTACGGCGCGACACCGGCGATGAGCTCGTAGACCGCACTCGCCGCTGCGTAGACATCGATCGCCGGCGACATGCGAAGCATGCGCAGGTCGGGGATATCGTCGGTGAGCATCTCGGGCGGGGCGTAGGCCACCGTCGCACGGCGCAACGTGGCATAGCGCTCGGTAAACGACGCCTTGCCGCCGGTGCCGGCCACCGCAGAGGCGGGCTCGAGCGCCAGCGACGAGCCAAAGTCGATCAAGCACAGGTCGAAGGTGCCTTCGGCAAGCTGTCGGTCGAGCGGCAGGCGCGCCGTGCGCACCATAACATTAGCGGGCGAGATATCGCGATGGACGAACCCCTCGCCTACCAAGCTCATGCGGCAGAGCAGATCGAACAGGTCGCGACCCAGGCGCGCCGCCACGAGCGGCGACAGACGCCCGGCATCGTCCACGGCAAGGCGCGGGCGCAGGCGAGCGAGCGTCTCGCCCTCGACCCACTCCATGACGATCACGGGCACGCCGTCGACCTCGCCCCACCCGTATAAGCGGGGAAAGCCCTTAAGGCCCGAAAGGGCACGATGGCATTCATATTCCTCGCGAAACGCCGCCTTGAACTTGGTGACCAGCGCCTCGTGGGCGACATCGTCATCAAATTCGTCGCGCGTTGGCAAGATGAGCTGCTTGAGCGCCACGGCCTCGCCCTGCGCGTTGACGGCACGCGTCACACGGCCGATACCGCCGCGGCGCATGGTGGCGTCATCGGCAAACAGCATCGTAAAACGGCGCAGGTAGGCGGGAAGCTCGTCCGTGCCCAGGGCGACGGCCGGCTCAAACCCGTCGACGCGCGCCAGGCGCAGGCCCACCATGGGATCACGGTTGAGCGACTGGGCTGCCGTAGAAGCGAGATCGTTCGTCATAGGGCGATCGCCGCCACATTGGTGTTGAAGTTGTTGAGCGCGACGTCGTCATCGCCGTAATGTCCCACCCATTGACACAGGTTGGTATAGCAGCCCCACAGATTGGCATACTGCCGATACCACTTAGATTTGGTCGAGAACCTTTGCCGACCGAACTCGGCACGGATAACAAACATGTCATTCGCCAGGGTGTCGCACGGTCCGGTATCGCCCGTAGCGTCATAGGTCGAAACCACGCTATTGGCGCGGGTGACATAGCCATCGAGCATGTTGTATTTGGTCACGAGCCAGCTGTGGATACTCTCTTCCTCGGCAACCGAGAGACCACCCGAACCCGTGTCGCCGCCGGCGCCGCCGTCCGTCGAGCCACCACTCGAAGATCCACCGCCAGAGGCGGAGCCCGAACCGGAACCGCTGCTCGAGTTCGACGAATCGGAGCTGGAGCCAGACGAACCGGAGCCGCCAGGTTTCCCCGACTGCTGCGTATCCTGACCCTTTTGCTGCTCGGCCTTGTTTACGACGGCCGAAACGCTGTTATCGGAAAGATGATGGATAATCTTGGTGTTGGTGAGCACGATGGTCTTGCCGTTTGCCAGCGTAACCTCGTTGTCCGATGTTTCGGGACTGTCCGCATCGTCGCCACCGAACACAATGTGCGAGACCACGCTCGCCCACGTATATCCGGTTGTCGTTCCCAAGTCGCTTTTGGCCTTGCGCCCAATATGCAGCTCGCGCGCAGCATGCGCCTGCACCATGGACGGCACCGTCATGCCATAAGCCGAAACACCGGCTATGACCAGCACGAGCGAGCAAGACAGCAGCACATACGCCCGAGGCGCCAGGCCCAGCCGGCGTCGCATGCGCACCGCGGCGCCATGCTTTGTCTGAGTGCCCCCGGGCCGCATGCGTTCTCCTCCAACAAAAACACGCCGCTTAAAAGCGGCGCATTCTTTCATATTCACATTTGAGTGTATCAGCGAACCCAAAAGGTTGCGCAACGAATGGGCAAATACGAGGCGCAGGCGGACCCATCCACGCGATAAGCGGATGAAAAGCAGGTTTGTTGCACAACAAATGTATGAACGCGCGCCCAATTATGAGTGCCCCGTGCGGCAGGCCGACGGGACATGCCGTGGGGCTGGCGCCGCCTAGATCGCGCGGCGGGCCTCGATAGCGCGGCCAAGCGTAAGCTCGTCGGCATACTCCAAGTCGCCGCCCACGGGAAGGCCGCTCGCAAGACGCGATACCTCAACGCCCAATGGCTTGATGGTGCGAGCAAGGTAGCTCGCCGTAGTCTCGCCCTCGATGTTGGGGTTGGTGGCGATAATGACCTCGTGGATGTCCTCGTGGCCCAGGCGCGCCAGCAGCTCGCGGATATGCAGCTGCTCGGGACCGATCTTGTCCATGGGGCTGATCACGCCGCCCAGCACATGGTACAGGCCATGGTAGCTGCCCGTGCGCTCGATTGCCTGAACGTCGCGTGGCTCGCCCACCACGCAAATGCGAGTGGTATCGCGCATCGGATCCTGGCAGATGGAGCACTCGTCGGCCGTGGCGTAGTTAAAGCAACGGCTGCAAAAGTGGACCTCCTGCTTGACCTCCAGGATGGCCTCGGCCAGGCGGCGGGCCTCCTCGGCATCGGCCTCGAGCAGGTAATAGGCGATGCGCTGGGCCGACTTGGGACCAATGCCCGGCAGACGACCCAGCTCATCGAGCAGTTTTTGCAGACTGTGATTCGCACTCATATATATGCGTGTCTTAGAACGGCATGCCCGGGATGTTGAGGCCGCCGGTGATGGCGCCCATCTGCTTGTTGGCGAGCTCGTTGACGCCGCGGACGGCCTCGTTGACGGCAGCCATGATCATGTCCTGCAGCATATCGACGTCCTCGGGATCGAGGGCATCGGGATCGATGGTGAGGTTGACGAGCTCCATCTCGCCGTTAACGGTCACCTTGACCATACCGCCGCCGGCAGAGGCGTCGACGGTCTGGGACTTGAGGTTCTCCTGCGCGGCGGCAAGCTGCTCCTGCATCTTGCGAGCCTGCTTCATCATCTGCTGCATGTTCATACCGGCCATGATGGCTCCTTTACGTGCGGCCGCGCGACAAGCTGCAAGGGCAGCCGGGGCGCGGCGGGACTTTCAAACTCAAAAATCGTACCACGGCGAGAGGCCAGCGAGCGGGGCGGTCGCGCTACCTCAGTCGATATACATGTCCTGGAGTGCAAGTCGCGCCTAAAGATTATGCAAGGTCGAATAATTCGCATCTGCATAATATTGAAAGCTAAATCTTGTAGAGCCGGAATCCGACATTTAATGCGTACCACTAAATGGCCAAATGCCGAGCCACTACTCGAGGCGGCGCTCATGACGGCGGGGTATAATCTGATTGCCATAGATAGCAATTTGGAGGTGCCCCATGAATGCCCCCGACATGCTCCAGAACATCCGCTCAAAACACCCCGTTGCATATGTGGTTCTCTATCTCTTTGTCGGCTGGGCATTGCTGGTTGTCATCACCCATGCTATAGCCTTTGGAGCAGAACTGCTGGTAGCCAGCTCGGACCAGCCCGTCGTCAAATGGGAAGCGACCGATGAGTGCACCGACGGAACCCGAACCATTTACTACAACAGCCCGTCCCTCTACCAAGAGTTCAAGGTCAAGATAAAGGACTCCGAGATTGTCGATGCCGAACTAGGCGTTTTCTCGACAATCGGAGCAACCGTCAGCGCCGAGCAAGTCGAGTACGCGGACAGCCATGCAACGTATCGTATCGACCTCAGCATCCTAGGCCGACCGTCACGTACCTGTCTACTCGAATGCGATATACGCGGCACCACATTACACATGTCCGAAATACAGATGCGCCCGGACAAAGAGTTCTCTTCTTGAGCAGTATGCCCGCCCGCGCAGCTACTCCACCGGCTTGAAGATGGTGGCCTGGCCGAAGACGCTGCGGATGAGGGCTTTGGCCTCGTCCTCGGTCTGCGGGATGCTCGGGGCTGCGCCCTGATGGCCGAAGGGGCTGCCCGCGCCTGGGTTGGACTCCCAAGGGGCAGCGGGGGCGTCCTCCTCTTTGGGGGCAGCTGCAGCGGGCTTGGGCGCGGACGCCGCACCCGGCACGTCGAACGGCGGCAGATCGTCCCCGCCGGCATCGGCAGCAAAACCGCCGACCATGGCATCGTCGTAGGGAACCTGCTCGGATTCCCACGGCGCAGACGACGCGGCAGGCTGAGCCTGTCTCTTATACACATCTGACGCTGCCGACGATCTTACGCGTGTAGA
>URZN01000017.1 GCA_900552345.1 uncultured Collinsella sp.
AACAACCACACCATCGCCCGCTCCAAGTACATCCAGCGTGGCTCCATCATCACGTCCGACGGCGTGACGCTCGCCGAGTCGCTACAGCAGGAGGACGGCACCTACGCCCGTTCCTACCCCAACGGCAACATGGCCGCGCACGTGGTGGGCTACGTGAGCCAGCAATACGGCACCGCAGGCATCGAGAGCGTCATGAACGATACGCTCACCGGCTCCAAGGATTACTCCAGCTGGAACAACGCCATTGCGTCGCTCGCAGGGCAGACCCAGCCGGGCAATACCGCCAAGCTCACTATCGACTCGCGCATCCAGACGGCTGCCGAGCAGGCGCTCAAAGGCTTTAAGGGCGCTGTGGTGGTCATGGATCCGCGCACCGGTGCGGTCCTTGCGTGCGCGAGCTCACCCACCTATGACAACACCAACATCGATGCCCTGATGCAGTCGGGCGGTGGCGAGGACGGCTCCATGTACGACCGCGCCATGGACGCGCTCTACACCCCGGGCTCGACCTTTAAGGTCGTCACACTCTCCGCGGCGATCGAAACCGGCACCGCCAGCCTTACCAGCACGTACCAGGCGCCCGGCTCCATGGACATCGGCAACGCGCCGGTCACCAACTATGCCAACGAGAGCTACGGCACCATCAGCCTGCAGCAGGCCTTCGCCGTGTCGTCTAACGTCGTCTTTGGCCAGGTGGCCAACGAGGTCGGCGCCAACTCGCTGGTACAGTTTGCCAACGCCTTTGGCTACGGTCAAAAGCTCGGTCAGGACCTTACCGCCGCGGCCTCCATCATGGCCGACCCGTCGCTTATGACCGAGTGGGAGACCGCTTGGGCAGGCGCCGGCCAGCCCGTCGGCATGGACCACACACCTGGCCCGCAGACCACCGTCATGCAGAATTGCGTGATCGCTGCCGCTATCGCCAACAGCGGCGTGGTCATGGACCCGTTCTTTGTGTCACAGATACTCGCCCCGGACGGGACCGTGGTTAAGACCACGCAGTCCCGCTCGCTGGGCCAGGCTGTCAGCTCTACCACCGCCGATCAGGTCAAGCAGGCCATGCTCGCCGTCGTCCAGTCCGGTACCGGCACCGATGCCCAGATTCCGGGCGTCAAGGTTGCCGGCAAGACCGGTTCGGCCGAGACCGGCGGCACCAACGTCAACTCTATGTTTGTTGGCTTTGCACCTTACGATTCACCCACGGTTGCCATCTCGGTGGCCCTGGAGGATTACGACAAGCACGACGTCAAGGCGGCCAAGATTGCCGGCATCGTCCTGACCGCGGCGCTCGCCGCACAGGGAGCGTGATGCCCGTGATCAAAGCGGATACTTGGGGCACGCCGCGGCCGATGAGCTAGCGGCAACGCGCCACACGGCTCCAGCGGCCACACATTTGGTACTACACACATCGTTGAGCGAATAGTTATGTTAGGAGCAGGAATGGAACAGAGGGTCCTCGGGGGAAGATACCTCCTCAAGGATAAGGTGGGAACAGGCGGCATGGCGACCGTCTTCCGTGCACAGGATCAGGTCCTCGACCGCACGGTTGCCGTCAAGATCATGCTGCCGCAGTATGCCGGCGACGCCACCTTCGCCGCCCGCTTTAAGCAGGAGGCCCAGGCAGCTGCCGGCCTGTCCTCCCCCTATATCGTAGGCGTCTACGACTGGGGCAAGGACGGCGACACCTATTACATCGTCATGGAGTACCTGCGCGGTACCGACCTTAAGAGCGGCATCAAGAGCCACGGCGCCCTCGATCCCAAGAAGGTCGCGCAGATCGGCTCGCAGATCAGCTCCGCGCTTTCGGTCGCACACAAGCACGAGATCATCCACCGCGACATCAAGCCGCAAAACATCATGGTGCTGCCCGACGGCAACATCAAGGTAATGGATTTTGGCATCGCACGCGCCAAGAACAGCCACCTCACGCAGGATAACAACGTGCTGGGCACCGCCCACTATGTAAGCCCCGAGCAGACCCGCGGCCAGGACCTCGGTCCTACCTCAGATATCTACTCACTGGGTGTCGTCATGTACGAGTGCGCCACCGGCCGCGTACCCTTTGACGGCGACGACGCCATCTCGGTCGCGCTCAAGCAGGTCAACGAGCTCCCCATCCCGCCGAGCCAGATCAACTCCGGCGTCGATGCCGACCTGGAGCGCATTATCCTCAAGTGCATGGAGAAGGACCCGGCAAACCGCTTCCAGACGGCCGACGAGCTGCGCCAGGTGCTCAACAGCTACCTGTCCGGCCGTGCCGTCAACGTCTCGGAGCCCACGCGCATCATCGGTGCCGCCGGCGACCTGGGTGCCACCAAGACCCGCGAGCTTTCCGACTCAACGCGCGCTATGGTTCGTCCCGTCTCGGGCGTGAGCGGTCAGAACGCCGCCCGTAGCGCTGTCTCGGGCTCCACGGGCTCCTACGAGGTCGAGAAGCCTAAGTCCAACAAGAACAAGATCATCGCCGCCGTGATTGCCGCCGTCGCCGTGATTGGCGTGGTTGTGGCCTTTGCCACGGGCATGTTCAGTGGCGAACAGGTCACGGTGCCCGACGTGCTGGGCAAGGACCAGGAAACCGCCATTGAGCTGATCAAGGAAGCCGGCCTTGAGGTTGGCACCGTCGACCAGAGCTACAACGACGATGTCGACGAGGGAAAGGTCGCCGAGCAGACCCCCAACGGCAACACCAAGAAGGCCAAGGGCACGAGGGTGAACCTGGTAATCTCCAGGGGCCCCAAGCCCTCCGAGAAGGTTGAGGTTCCGCAGCTCCTCGGCCTGACCAAGGACCAGGCCGAGGCCGCACTGGCAAGCGTGGGCCTGAAGGGCAGCGCTTCGGAGGAAGCCAATGAGGCCGAAGAGGGCCAGGTCTTTGAGCAGAGCACTGCTGCCGGCAAGGAGGTCGAGAAGGGCACGACCATCTCGTACAAGGTCTCTGGCGGCCCGGACACCACCTCGGTGCCCGATCTGACCGACATGACCGAGGCCCAGGCACGCAACGCTCTCGACATGGCCGGCTTTGGCGTCGACGTGAGCTACCAGGAAAACGACTCGGTTACCGAGGGCACCGTAATTAGCTGGAACCCTAGCGGCAAGCAGAAGCCCGGTGCCACGATCACCGTCGTCATCGCCAAGAAGTCCGGCAAGGCCAGCATCCCGGGCAACCTGTACGGCAAGAGCATTTCCGCCGCCGTTACCGCGCTCAACAACGCCGGTTTCTATAACATCGCATTCTGCGATCAGAACGGCAACCCCGTGAGTGGCAACGAGAATGCCACCGTTACGGGCGTCTCCCCCACCGGCAAGCAGTCCACCGACAGCACGATCACGCTGACGGTTTCCATCTCCGGTTCCAGCGACGACTCCGAGTCCAGCAACTAACGTCGATCGCTTGTTGCTCCGAGCGGTTTAGACCGCAAACACATTCGCTCAGAAGCGCCCGCTTGCTCCCCCAGCAAGCGGGCGCTTTGCGTGTCTCAGTAGACATCTGGTGATTTGATTTGGAAAATGTGGACGGACCCGCAGCCGGACGGGTAGAATGTTTCTAGAAAACGACGCATCCCGCGTAAGTGTTAAGGAGCGCGGGCGGCCTAGTTTTCTAACGTGTTAAACGGCCGGGCTGCAACCCCGGCCGTTTTTATTTGCGCTTGCGGCGCAAATGCCGAGAACCGTCCGCACCGCGCGTGCGCCTACGGACCTTAAACCGAACCTCATACGAATCAAGAAACGCAATGATGAACGTGCCGACCGTCGCAAGGGCGGCGAGCGCGTTAAGGAATTTCAGCAATTGGGGACCTCCGATCAAGTCTTCGGCCGCCCGCGCACGGGATGCGTCGCACACACGATTCTAACCGATGCAGCCCTGATGATGCGGGCGACGGGAAGGGTGGCGCGAGCGGAGCTAGACGAAATGCGACCCATATTGGTGACGCGGGCGTCGACGGCCCGAATCCGCCGGCGGCCCCCACAAACCAGAAACGGCGCCGCTCTCGCGACGCCGTCAATTCCCTGGTGCCCCCGGGCGGATTCGAACCGTCGACACCCGCTTTAGGAGATATGATTTAATGCTACCCCCTACCATTCATCAAGCATCATTGAACATCATATAACCGCAGATAAACATAGCAGTTTGTGTCTTTTACCTCCGGTAGCTGAGCCTACGCTTTTACAAACATATTACTAACAGCTTTAGCTAAACTGCACTCAATGAATTGTTGAAAACTATTCAAAGAAACGGAGCGCAAAGATGTCAGAACAGCCACTAATTAGCGGAAGAGGCACGTGTTGGAAAGACAAGAGATCACCTAACACCTATCGCTATTATTTTTCCCTTGGAGTCAAGGACCCTAAGACGGGGCGCTACAAACGATCCCCAACTTATACAGTTCGTTGCAAGACTAAAACAGAAGCTAAGGCTGCAATGCAGGCCAAGCTGGCTGAAATCAACTCCTCTGGCACGATCACTAAAACTAAAAAGCCCACTTTGCTTGCGTCCTACTGCTGGGCCTTTCATGAAAATAGGGACACCGAGCTTGCGCCAACGAGCTATGAAAGAGAAGCGTACGATTGCAGGCATATCGAAGACCTATTCGGTGCGTTTCAGACAATTGAGGGGCTAACTCCCGATCTAATCGAAGAAACATATGCCGAAGCTCGTCGTACGGGAAAATACAAACCATCAGAGCTTGTACGAATCAATGCGAAACTGCGTCAGATTTTGTCGAATGCAGTCGCAAAGAGAATAATTGACCGAAACCCCTGCGCTACCGTTCATGTTCGCAGACCACGCAACAAAAGAGAATCACTGACAATCGACCAAGTAGCTACCCTATGCACACGTCTTCAACACATTGAGCTCACCGCCGAAGCTGTCGGTACACTAGTACTAGTGTATACGGGTATGCGGAAAGGCGAGATGCTGGGCCTCGAATGGCGCGATTGGGACCCTGCCAATAAAACCTTGAAAATTGACAGGCAGTACACCAACGACCATGAACTGAGGGCACCCAAGTCACAAGAAAGCCAACGCAAAATTCCCGTTGGAGAAACCTTGGCCGAACGTCTTCAATCATGGTCAGCCATACAAAAAGAGCTCCTGGCCTCTCTGGGGCTGTCCCAGACTGGCAGCACTCCCATCATTAGCGATATTGCTGTCGAGCAAGGGATCCCTACTGTCTGTCACATGAAAAACTACATCTTCAACCATTGGTTTCGCGATTTCGCAGTTAGCTGCAATCTTGGAATCTATGAGCCGAACAATTCGACTGGCGGAAAACTATATAAGGGCATCTGCCCGCATCAGCTCAGGCATTGTGTAAGCACTTTTATGCTGGCGAACGGATCGGACGTTAGAAGCGTGCAAGGTATTCTTGGCCACGCGGACCCCAATATCACGCTCAAAACGTATACAAGCCTCGTTCAACAATCAGAAATAAAAGCAGTTAAAGGCTACGAAGCCTTCATCAACGCCTATATACAGAGAAGCGAGAAATAGCATGTTTTTCATTCATCGTTTATTTCATAATATTACGGTACTATAATACCGTTTCCGCAGGTAGATGCTTTATTTGATTGACATCTAATGAGTTTTAATACATGCTAAAGCTGTCAGATGGCTACGCATGTAGTCATAGAAACCGGCCCCCCAAGTGCTTATGAACCTGGTACGTCTTACAAGCACAGGGAGGGCCCTCATTGAAAGGATAGCTCATCATGGCTACTCCAAAGATTAGCACTCAGGCGTCCACACCGACTTTCCCCACTGGTGCCGCTCAGTGCGATCGGTTGCTCCGCGTTAACGATATCCGCGAACTCACTGGCTGGAGCGAAAACACCGCACGCAAGTTTATGCGAGAGTCCGGCAAGCTCATCCAGATCCATCGCTCTAATTACATGTTTGAGAGCTCGTTCTACGAGCTTTTCAAGCAGCTTGAAGGTCGTACCGCCCACCTTGATTAGGTGGTAAACATGAGCGAGCTTCCGTCGATTTCCGACATATTTAGCGATGATGCTACTGAGCAACGAGAGATTACGGGAAAAATGGATAAGGCTATTTTTATTTCAGTGCCCGAGTGGGCATGCTGCGTCACCACCGTTGCCGCCGAGCGCCTCATCCTCGGCCTTGTATGGAAGTTTGGAAAACCTTCCAAAAACAAACGGCCCATGGGCTTCTGCGCTAAAAGCAAATGGATTGAGGATCACTACCGCCTGAGTAAGAACACGATATCCCGGGCCTATACCTCTCTGAAGGATAAGGGGTATATTCAAAAAGTTGGTGATGGCAGCTGGATGCTTAATTACGCCGCAATCTACCGCGCCGCGATTGAAAACGCTTGGGAGCCTCCGAAACTTTAAGCCCACAAACCGACTATCGAGGTCGTGAGAGTCGGTCACCGTCAGGATGCCCACAAGAACATGCCGCGGATGTAGAATGAAGCAGGGTCGAACCGAAACAGTTCCCGGACAATTGGCGTCCGGCCAGACACTTCGATTCGACCCTTTCTCATGCCTGTATCTAAAATACTCCCACAATCACTCTCGACATCTTTAACGCCCTCACCTCCTGCCACCAACACGTCGTAGACGCTATTTACAACGAATCGATATGGCCGCCCGTTCTTTAAGGCACGTGTTACCATGAAAACGTGCGGTATTTCTCCAACTGAAAACCTGCGTGAACGCATGACTTGAGACGCCTTTTAGAACTCACCGATCGCAGGGCGAACACAAATCAACAGCGGCCGTGCATTGTTCCCAGCCATATGGCATGGCGGAGCCATGCCCGTTGTTGATTGGAGTGCCGCACCATGGCAGACGAGAAGAAAATCAGGGAGATCTACGGCGTGAAGTCCGTCCTCGATGAGGCCGCCGAGCGGATCGAGGCGACGTGGCGGGAGAAGCTGCTGCACGAGACGGGCGACCTCAGAACCGAGAACGCGTTGCTCAGGGCCCAGCTCGACGAATTCAACCGCAAGCTCGTCGAGGCGAGAGACCGGAACGAAAGACTTGAGGCCGACTGCAATGAGCGGGTCGCCTTTATCGAGGAGAAGTTCGAGCTCGATACCGCGAGCCTCGAGCTCGAGAACAACGAGCTCCACGCCGCGAGCGTCAGATACCTCGCCGATGCCAGGGAGCTCGACAGGCAGGTCGTCCAGCTCCATGCCGAGGCCGTGGCCATGGTCGATGAGATCGAGCGCCTGCGCGGCGAGCGTGACGCCGCGCTGAAAGCCCAAGCCGAGTTGAACGACGCACTCCCGGCCCAGCGCGACCTGATGGCCGAGGTCGCCACCCTCAAGGACCGCCTCGCTGCAACCGAACAGCGGGCGGCCGTGGCCGAGGCCAAGGTCGAGGTCATGACCCAGATGAGGGGCGAGTAGGCCACATAGCATCTAATTTTCTAGAAACCCTCTAGAGCATTTCTAGGGGTTTCTAGAACTGAGAACCGGGCGCAGCACTTTCGATCGACACGATGTCTCGATAGACCAGGCGATGCCTGTCGTCGCGCCATTCGTCGCCGTGGTAATGCCCGAAGAGCCAGATACGATAGTCGAGCCGCCCTTCGAGCTCGCCCAGGAAAGTTTGCAGCCGGTCGCCACGATACCCGCGTCCATGCTCGCGGCACAGCACCTCAGCAAGGGCAGCAGGGGCCTCGTGAGTCACAACGCAATCGACCCTCCAGCCCACGCGATCGAGCGAGGCGCGGCAGTGCCCCATCTCCTCCTCGCTCGGTATCTCCTCGGGCCACCAGTTCCTCCCCTCCCTGCGATACTGCCTGTCGTTGCTCGCGGCACCTCCCATGGTGAGGACCGTGGTCCCCGCGATGTCGTACACCTCACCGCGCATCAGGTGCAGCACGTGCGGTCGCACCTCATGGACGAGCCCGCCGCTCCACTCCCGCACCGGCAGTTCTGCCAGCATCCGGTGGTTCTCATGGTTGCCGTCTACGAAACACGTGGTCCACGGCTTCGACTCGAACCAGTCGAGCCAGTATTTCTCGGCGTTGGATCCATCCCAGACAAAGCCGAAGTCGCCGGCCACGATCACCGCGTCATCGCGCGTCAGCGTGCGGCCCAGCGGCCAAGACCTGAAGGCGAACCTGCTGGACCCGTACTCGGCCCTGCCGTGCACGTCGCCTGTCACATAGACCGTCATCAGTACGCACCCCACGGCAGGAGTTTGTCCCCGAGCCTCACGATCCGGTCATACAGCACCGTGTGCCGTTCGTCCGGGTTGCCGTCTCGGTGAAAATGGCCGTAATACCAATGTTTATAGTCCAGGCGGTCCTCGAGCTCGTCGAGGAATCCGGTCAGCCGGTCCACATCGGGGCGCTCCCAGCCTGGGTCCGGGTAGAGCGTCGGCGAGAGCATGCGCGTGGCGCAGGTATGGGTGATGACGAAGTCGACCTTCCAGCCGACCTCGTCGAGCTTTGTCCGCGCGGTATCGAAATCGCGCTCGTCCGGGAGCTCCTGAGGCCACCAGCTGGAATAGGGCACGCGGTATTCCCTGTCCACGCTCGTGGCACCGCCCATGGTGAAGACCGTCGAGCCGTCGAGCTCGAAGACCTCCCCGCGCATGAGGCGGCGGATAGACGAAGTATCCGACAGGCGCTGCGTCAGCCCGCCATGCCACGGTTCCATGGGGCGTTCCTCCCAGTGGTCGAAGCGCTCGTGGTTGCCGTCGACGAACAGTACCGTGTAGGGGCGCGACTCCAGCCAGGCGATGTCGGCGCATTCCTCGGCAGAGAAATCCCACGGAAAGCCAAAGTCGCCGGCGACGATGAGGTAGTCGTCGCTGGTAAGGCTATCGCCAAGCTCCCAGTCGCGGAGCTTTTGCATGTCGAGCCCGCCGTGGATGTCGCCCGTCACATAGACCGTCATCGGATCGCCTCTTCCCTCTTGTACGCCGCCAGCTCGCGCTCGACCTGCCTGTCGCCGGTCTCGTTGACCCACCAGGGCCATTTCACCCGGCCGCACGGCTCGTCGACTCCGGCGAACCATTCCCTCAGCTCGTCGAGGCTCACCGGGGAGTGCCCGTTGGCATCGCAACCGACGTCGTAGCGCAGAAGGCCCTGCTTGCGGTTGAACTCGTTGTACGCGCCGCCGCTGCTGTGGATGTGCCCGTGGAGGTGCCACGATCCATGGCTCATGCCCTGCCAGTCGGCCATGGGGTAATGGCTCAGGACGATCTTCTGCCCGTCGATCTTGAGCACGCAGATCGGCGGCTCCACGGTGAACGCGCCCGCGACCGCCGGCTGGGTCCAGTCCTTGTCGTGGTTTCCCGGGACGAGGTGGATGCGCCTGCAGGCGATCCGCTTGCGCAGGGCATAGGCGTCCTGGGCGGTCATCTTGAATGAGAAATCCCCCAGGATGTAGAGCTCGTCGTCCACGGCGACCCTGCCGTTGATGCTGTCGACGATGGCGTCGTTCATCTGCCAAATCGTCTCCCACGGGCGGCCGGTGAACTTCAGCACGTTCTCATGCCCGAAGTGGGTGTCGCTGGTAAACCAGATCATATTTATGTCTCCTTCTGTCGCTAAAAAACGTTCTCCTTCGAGGTCAGGAGACGTTTTATGAGCGACATGAGGTGCATATCCCTCATGTTTCAAGCTCCAATCTGCCGGATTTGCCCAACTAAAAGTTTACGCCCACGCGCGAACAGGATTTGATTTTTGAAATATGGACGAATTCCTCGTCAGGAGGGTAAAATGATGCCGACGGCAGCCCAAGTTGTGGTGAGCTGGGCAGAGCCGTTGCTTAGTAGAGTTAGGTCATCGTCTTAGCGACGGTGGCCTTTCTTTTTGGGCTTCGAACCCTGCTTGAGTGCCTTGGAAAGCCGACAAGGGCCGTGAGGAGCGAGACCATAGCGGTCAGGAGCTTCACGAGCTCGGTGAAATCGGTCATGGGCATCACCTCCCATCAAATGGAGGGCTCTGCCCGGCACGAGGACTGCCGACAGCAAGGACGATTCTATCAGAGCGGCTGACTCCCGCCCGATATTACCATCCCACCGCGCCTGTGCAAAAAAGAGGGCCGCCAAACAGCGACCCTCCAGCGAAAGTGCACGTTATTTAGATGTGACGTTTATATCAAATTATCTAATTTGATAGTTGCAACGCCATGT
>URZN01000018.1 GCA_900552345.1 uncultured Collinsella sp.
TACACGCGTAAGATCGTCGGCAGCGTCAGATGTGTATAAGAGACAGAAATAAACCTGTCCCTTTTTGGCAGGTCGGAAGCTAGAGGCGGTAGGGGGCGCCGCTGCGGATAATGGATTCGCGTACCAGGACATCCATCGCATCGAGGGTGATCTCGGGCATCTCGCGATACTTCTGCAGCACCGAGAGCTCCGTGCATGCCAGGATGACGCGGTCGCAGCCGCTACGGGCGAACTCCCACATCACGCGGTCGAACTTATCCATATCGGGCTCGCGCCCGGCCTTCACATCGTCGTAGATGAGCGACATCACGTCGGCCTGACGCTTTTCGCTGGGATAGATGACCTCAACGCCCGCGGTCTCACATTCGCGCCCATAGACGTCTGCGCCCACGGTACCGTCGGTGCCCATGATGCCGATCTTGTGCACCGGCTCGGCCGGCATGCTCAGGTTTGGATCGAACTCGCACTCCCCCATCACCGCGCCGGCCAGAGCATAGCGCACCGACTCGCGCGGCATGTGGATAATCGGCACCTTGGTAAACGACTGAATCTGATCGTAGAAGTAGTGCGACGTGTTGCAGGGAATGGCAATGTGCGCGCAGCCCAGCGTCTCGAGCGCCTGAGCGCACTCCTTCATGGTCGCCAGCAGCTCGGCATGCTCACCGGTCTTGATGGCCAGCGTGCGGTCGGGCATGGTCGACTTGGAAAGCACCACCATGTCGATATGCTCCTGGTCGCACGTAGCCGCCGTATGACGTACCACCTGGTCGTAGTAATACGACGTGGCCTCGGCGCCCATGCCGCCGATAACTCCCAGCTTTTCCATCGCCGCCTCCTTGGTGACGCCCGCGCAATTGCGCGTATCATACCCGCGCCCGCCCGATACATACCGGACGGGCGCCACGCTCGTCTACTTGTAATACGTCTTGAACAGCTTAAAGTGGCGCAGCTTGGTGTGCCACATGCGCAACCAGCGGTTAAAGACAAAGTCTCCCTTCATAAACGAGGGATCGGCGCCCTTGCCCTCCTTGGCAAGACGATGCACCTTCGCGCGCAGCTCGGGATCCTTGACGTACTTGTCGACGACGCCCATGGGAACGACCATCCACAGCGCCTCGTCCTGCGCCGTCACAAACTCCGGCTCAAACGGGCGGTTGAGCACATACTCGTCCACCACATACTTGGCAACGTTAAAGCCGCTGTTGGTTACGTAGTAGTTGCTGCGGCCCTGGCGGGTGTTGAAGTCAAAGAACTTAAACGAGCCATCGCGCTCGTCATACTTGACGTCAAAGTTGGAATAGCCCACAAAGTGAAGGTCCTCGAGCAGCTTGCGCACGCCACCCATAAGCTCATCGTTGGGCTCGGTGATAATGCAGGCGTGATTACCGACGCCATGGGGCTGATGCTCCTCGAGCAGCACGTGACCAAGGCACATCATGCGAACCTTGCCGTTGCGATCAGAATAGCTGGTGAGCACGCGCATGTACTCGTCGTTGCCGGGCACGCGATCCTGCAAAATCAGGTCATCGGTGTAGCCACTGGCATAGGAATCGCGGATAACCTGCTCCAGCTCGGCGCGGTCGGCAATCTCATAAGCCTTCTTCTGACCCTCGAACTCATGCTGCCACCACATGATGCCGTCGGAAGGCTTCAAGATCATCGGGTAGGGGAAGTCAATCTGGTCGAGCACCTCGGCAGGCGCCTCTCCTTGCGTGTTGAGCATCTGCGCAGTAAAGGTAAACGTATGCGGATAGGGCACACCGTGCTTCTCGCACAGCTCGTAGAAGATCTCCTTCTTCTGGCACTGCTCAAGCATGCTATAGGGCGCGTAAGGCGCAACGATGTTATCCGCCAGCTCGTTGGCATCCTTGGCCTGGGCCACCAGGGCAACATAGTTATCGCCGCAGCCCATCAGAACAATCGTCTTGTCGGCATGAACTCGAGCGATACCGTTGACGGTCTTAAGCATCACGGGCATGGTATCGATATCCACGTTGGGCGTGTAATCGATAATTTGGCTGCGATACGCGGGGCCGGTCTGGTACTTGCCAAAGACCAGGCTCTTAACCTGATACTCCTCGTAGAAAGCGCGCGCCACCGAATACGCGTTGATGTCGCCGCCGAGCAGCACGGGGATAAACTCGCGCTCTGTAAACTGCAATGCCATGGAAACTTCCTATCTAGAACTGCCCACACGACGGGCGGTCTTTGTGCAACTGATTTATTCTAGCGTGCCGAGCCGCCGGCACCCAAAGCTCCACCGTATCTATGGCAATCGGCGTAATTATCAGCACGAAGGCGGCAATCACCGGCGTACGACAACGGGCAATGAACCCACCGTTGTTATAGGATTCAGCATATTGCCCGCCCCGTCGAAAGGTGCACCGTGCCCCAGGCTCATCCGATCAACAACCCCATCATTGACGCCGCAAAGCGCGAACTTGCGGATCGTGCCCAGACGGCAGCTCCCCTACGCACCGCAAACGATGCTTACAACGGGCCTGCCCGCATCGTCTCAATCAACACGTCGGAGCACAAAGGCACGCGTAAGTCACCCGTCGCCGACGGGCACGACACCGTCATCGAGCAGTTTGGCCTCGCCTCCGATGCGCACGCCGGGCATTGGCACCGTCAGGTCTCCTTTTTAGCTGCAGAGTCTATCCAGACGGCGCAGGCGCGCGGGCTCGATGTGCACGAGGGCGACTTTGGCGAGAACTTCACAACCCAGGGCATCAACCTGCTCTCACTCCCCTTGGGCACGCAGCTCAAGATTGGCAACGAAGTACTCGTCGAAATCAGCCAGATCGGCAAAGTCTGCCATACCCGCTGTGCCATCTACTATCTCGCCGGCGACTGCATCTTCCCCCACGAGGGCATTTTTGGCGTCGTGCTGCAGGGCGGAGAAGTCCATATCGGTGACGACATACAGATGGTCAAGCTTGGTGACGGCACCTGTTCGTTTACGCCGGCTGAGGCGCTCCAAGAGGTGGAGCAGGCTCGCCGC
The DNA here is from genome assembly GCA_900552345.1 of uncultured Collinsella sp. Lineage (GTDB taxonomy): Bacteria > Actinomycetota > Coriobacteriia > Coriobacteriales > Coriobacteriaceae > Collinsella. The sequence goes on from URZN01000018.1 coordinate 3,005, forward strand.
GAAGGAACCCTATAGTTGCAAAACCCCACGTTGAGGTAGTTTTTGCAGCCAAGAATTCAGTTACAACAGGGTGCCGTAACGTTAAAGTTGAACTCTATGGTTTCTCAACAATTCACCATTCCCGCAGGTCAAGGCTAAAACCTCAAGTTCAACTTGACCCTTTAGAACCTTTAAGGTTCAAGTTGAGGTCGAAAGCAGTAGTAGAATACACCTCGACCAATAACCTACGATTGATTGCAGAGGGACTGGATGCAGCATTCGAACCATCGCACCGCAGCGCTCATCGCGTCGAAGCCGGCTCGTATCATCACGAGCGCCGCGCTCGCCGTCGCGCTGACGGCCACGCCGATGCTCTCCCCCGTCGCGGCCTATGCCGCCTCGCAGGCAACGCAGGATCAGCTTTCCGCCGCCCAGAAAAAGATCGAGGACGCCACGAGCGCCTACAACGACGCCCGAACCAAGCTCGAGGATCTGCAAAAGCAGATTGACTCCAATGAGGCGAACATCGATAAGATTGAGGCCGAGCTACCCGAGCAGCAGGCCAAGGCAAGCTCCGCCATGCGCGATCTGTATAAGTACCAGAAGGGCACCAGCCCCATCGTGAGCTTCCTGGTGAACACGCAGAGCTTGGGTGACTTTATCACCACCTGCAAATACACCAACCAGATTACGAGCTCGAGCGTCGACGAGATCGAAGAGCTTAACAAGATGCAGACCGAGCTCGAGCAGAACAAAACCGCCCTCGATCAGGCCAAGTCTCAGCTCGAGGGCGAGCAAAAGAATGCCGAGGATGCACTGGCGCAGGCTCAGCAGCTCCGCAGCGAGGCGCAGGCAAAGGCCGAGCAGGAAAATGCTGCCGAGCTGGCAAAGCTCGAGGCCGACAAGGCCGCTGCCGCCGAGAAGATCTCGGGCGAGGGTGTAAGCGGCAACAACTCCAACAGCCAGGCCAACAACGCCAACACCACCATCGACACCACGGTGAACAGCTCGAATAGCGGTAACTCCGATTACGACTCGTTCATTAACGAGTGGACGAGCCGCATCGACAACTACCTTGCCGGCTCCCCTATGGCAGGCCAGGGCTACAACTTTGCCGTCGCCGCCTGGAACACCGGCGTCGATCCCCGTTGGTCCCCCGCCATCGCTTGCATCGAGAGCAGCAAGGGCCTCTATTGCGCCGGCTCCTATAACGCCTGGGGCTGGAGTGCCCGCGGCGGTGGTTGGCGTAGCTTTGGTAGCTGGAGCGAGGGCGTCTCCGCCCACGTTGCCTACCTGGGCGCCAACTATGGTTCCACGCTTACTCCGGCAGCCGCCAAGAAGTACTGCCCGCCCACGTGGCAGGACTGGTACAACAAGGTCGCCAATCAAATGAACCGTATTTAAGTGCAACTGCAAAGGGGCCCCAAACGGGGCCCCTTTTCAATTCTCTAGGAGACGATACCAGTCGCGTTGCCGATAACAACGACGACGCACATGACGGCAAACATAAACCCGAGCGCCTTAAACCACAGTTCGACAAAAGCACTCCCCCGATACCGATCGAGCACGGGAAAGCGACGTCGAAGCCTACGCCGGTCGAGCATTCCGGATGCAATGAGCAGCACCAGGCCATCGACCATAAAGAAATACTCAAGCGCCAAAAACCACGTTGGATAGTTTCGGTTTTCGCCCGTCGGCGTAAATACCGCAAAATGGCTGCCCATCAGCAGCAACAATGTTGTCGCATAGACGCATCCATTCCATATGCGCCCCACGGGCTCGGGGATACGCGAGAGCAGACGCGCACATTTGGATGTCACGGGAGAGACGATCGAACGCCGGCTTGCAGAAGACGGAAGCGTGAGGGCAACCGGCTGCTGTACCCGCTGCACCTGTGGCACCGCGGCCCGGGGCACGCTGGCAGCAGAAAAGGTCACGGGCGACGGTGCAGGGAGACATAGCTCATATGCCGCACGCGCAGCATGCCCCAGTGCCTTTGCACTCGCAAAGCGCTTGGCGGGATCGAGCGCCATCGCCATGCAAATCACATCCGCCAGCGGAACGGGAATGCCATGCGCCTCGCATTGCTCGCGCATGTCACGCCCCGGCTTGGGGTCAGTTCCCGTCAGGCAAAAGAACAGCAGTGCGCCAAGCGCGTAAATATCACTGCGGACGCTCGTCTGCCCAAACCCAAACTGCTCGGGCGGCGCATAGGAACGCGTGCCAAACTTGACGGTGTCGGCGTCGGCACCATCGCGCCAAACGCGCGCGATTCCCAGGTCAATAATCACCAGCGAGGAAAAGGTCATGCCGGCATCGGTCGCGTATCTCACGCCCGACACAATGATGTTCGAGGGTTTAAGGTCGCGATGGATTACCGGTACCCCCGGCTCCCCCGTAGCTGCAAAACCAGCATGCAGCTCGCCCACCGCTTCACACAGAACGGGATACAGCCCGCGGGCATAATCGGGCGTCGCCCCCAAGCGTCCCACCAACGCCTCGAGCGTCTCGCCTTCGACATACTCCATCACCACGTCAAGCTCGTCGCCCACACGGTGGCAATCGACGATTCGGGACAAGTGCTCAAAACGACGACCGGCGCACTGGGCCGCAAACAGGCGCTCATATGCTCCGCCAATCTGCACCGAAGCATCGATGCGCTTGCGGACAAAGGGACCGAGAGACCCGCCGCCGGAGCCCTCAAAATAGACGAGTTCGGTCGTCTCGACATCCGAGAGCTTGAGCACGCGCTCCACGCGATAGCTGTCATCGCGATCGAGCGACGCCAAATGCTCGACAAGTGAAGCAGTCAGCTCGTCATCGGAATATGTTGGGCTCTGAGTATCCATGGCGTCCATCATAACGCAGGTGCGGACACCCCATGGTGTCCGCACCCCGATCGTTTGCATGGTTGTTCTGGTGACACCGCCGGCTCAGTCATCGGCCACTAACTCACCGTTTCCTCGCCAAAGCGATACAGCTCTTCATTGACCTTTTGGAGGCTACAGCCACGGTCGATGCAAAAGATAATGATTGCATCGCGACGGTCCTTGCAGTTGAGAACGCTCACTCCGGCAGCCGTCAGGGCGCGGTTGGTCTCCTTCATCGACAGCGCCATTGCAAAGGCAATCTGCAGCACCTTATTGCGGCTCGGATTGCGCGAACCGGTAAAGATCTGATAGCCAAAGGTCTCGTTGAGGTCGGCCATACGCACCACGCGCGAACGCTCGAGCCCCTTCTCTTGCAGCAACTGCTTTAAGTAGTCCGAAAGCGACGGTGCGGCAAAGTCGTGCTCTTTGATATAGCCATCGATGTTTGGCGCGTCGAGGAGTTCATTGAGTAACTCGTCCGTCAGCTTTTTATTGGGCATACGACCTCACCTCCCATACGGCGCAACGGTAGCGACATGTTAGGCCAGCACCCAGCTTGCAGCGGCAGACTTATCAAACACGTTGGCAAAATAGAGAGCCTTCTTGATGTCACCATCAAAGTAGATATTGCCCGCCACGGAGCCACCGGCGGCAAGGGTACCAGACTGCAGCTCATCGGAACCCTCGCTGTAATAACCCTGGTTCTGCTGCGCACCGTTGGCGTCCTCGCCCTTCCAGTCGTAGATATTGTAATCTGCGCCCTCATCGCCATTGTTGACGTACGTGACGTGAATACCCGTCATGGTTGAACCGTCAAAATTTGTGAGGCCGGGCTGGACGGAATCGACGACGACAGAAAGGCCAGCAGCCGTGGTCACCGTCGTGCCAACAGCTAGGTCAGTCGTCGGCTGTTCTTCCTTCTTCGTCTCTTCCTTCTTGGCGCCATCGTCAGCGTCCTCGGTGACGGTCGCCTTATCGCTACCGCAACCGGCAAGAAGACTGGCAGTCCCCAAGGCAGCAGTGGCGAATGCGCCAAGTGCAGCGCGACGGCTCAGCAGCACTTCGTTTTCGAACTTATTCATCATGCATCCTTCCTACGATCCGGCTACCGCGCCGGCACACAGCACATCGTAGGAAGGATTGAACTTGAATTCATTAGCTGAGAGCTAAGGTTGCGGTAAACGGCCAATGCAGTTATCCAAACGCCGAGCAAACGCACTTTGCGCGACCGTCTGCCGGCAGTGCATCAACCCACCGTGACGGATTCCCCGGTAAAGGCACTGATCATCAACAGGACAAAGAACACCAGGTAGCTGACACTCAGCGGGTACGCAATGATCAGGAAGACGACCCATCCAACATTGGTTTTACCGTCGGCACGGCGTTGCTCACGATTGCGGCAGAGCCAAATCGTCACGCCAATAGCCACAATCAACAGCACGAGCGCCGCTGCGGCCAGCCCGGCAAGCGCAAACATAACGCCAATGCTCACAGCAATAACCGGAAGCAGCAGCAAGCCACACCCGCATCCACCCGGACTATACATTGCAGTCTGTCGGCGCTTCATCGTCACTCCAAGTTAAGCAATCGTTTGTAGACATCGAGGCCTTTGAGCAGGATTTCCTCGTCAAAGAGCATAGTATCGGTATGCAGAGCGCTCGTGGCATAGGCGGGACAGCCATCCGAATCGCTCGGGTTTTCTTGACCCTCCGGCACGCCCGTGCCCAGCAAGAAGAACACGCCCGGCAGATGGCGCTGATAGAACGCAAAATCCTCGGCGATCAGCAGCGGCTCGTCCACAAGTTGCAGCTCGGACAAGGCAGGCGCAATGCAGGCAAACAGCTCGGGGTCGTTATCGACTGGCGGATAGCCCTCGGCAAAATCGAGATCGTACGTGCAGCCCGTTGCGGCGCAGGCATCGTCCAACACGCGGCGCACGCCCTCGCACGCACGGTCGAACATACCGTCCGTAAACACGCGCAGACTGCCAGCCACATGGGCCTCCCCTGCCACCGCATTGCAGACGGTGCCGGCCTGAAGCAGGCCGAACTTACCAATGCAGGGCTCGTCGGCACCCAACTCGTCCATGAGCTCGCGCTCGGCAACCAAGAACTTGGCAGCCGCCAGTGCCGCATCGTGCGACTCCTCGACTGGAACGCCGTAGGTCTTGGCGATATGGATGCTCGCGCCATGGATATGAATGTGCGTCTCGCTTGAGCGCGCCAGCAGCGGACCGGAACAGCTTGCCAACGTGCCGGCGGGCAAATCGGGCCATACGTGGAAGCCAAAAATGCGGTCGACGCCATAGCGCTCGAATACGCCGCTCTCACACACCGTCTTGGCGCCACCGGTCGTTTCCTCGGCCGGCTGGAACACAAAGAGCACGTTGCGCTTGATGACGCCCGGTTGCTCGCGAATCGTGCGGTCGACATGCGTCGCGGCGGCAAGCGCCATGGCCATGTGTCCATCGTGTCCGCACGCATGCATCTTGCCGGGATGGGTCGAGGCGAAGGCCGCACCCGTCGCCTCCGCGATGGGCAGCGCGTCCATATCGGCGCGAATCGCCGTGGCATGCGCGGCGCCCGTGCCAGCGTCGAAGAAAGCGCAAACACAGCTGGGGCAGGGATGGACCACTTCACAGGCAAGCGAGGCGAGCACGCCCTCTATATAGGCTATGGTTTGAGGAAGCTCGAAATCGAGCTCCGGAATGCGATGCAGGTCGCGACGATAGCGACGAAGTTCTTGGAGCTCGGTCATAATGGATCCTTTCATGGGGCATATCCATTCCCACAATATTGTGATGCAGAATTGTGACGCCCTTGTTTCTAGCATATCCCTGCATTTTTTAAACGTTATATACGAATACTCTTGTTTGGTAAAGTGCAACGTGGTAGGGTCGTTACCACTTGATAGAGGCGCGGGCACGAAGAGCCGCGGGCGAGTCGGCAGACTTTGACCCTGCGGGGAGGCGAAACCCGCCGAACTGGGTTTTTCGGGCACGAACAACCTGGTGGGCCTGCGGGAAACACCCGCAGGACTGTCTGCAGCAATGCGGGAGCGCTATCCGGACATGGGGTCCACGCTATGCGGATTCGATGCGCCGATGGCGCCGTCTGGATAGCGAGGTTTACGGGACATGGCATTGACCCCCAACGAAGCATATGCGGCCAAACAGCCGTTTGTGGACAAGGAAACGCTCGAGCATATCGTCGAGCAGTTCCCCACGCCGTTTCACCTATACGACGAGGCGGGCATCCGCCGCAACATGCAAGAGGTGCGCGACGCCTTTGCGTGGAACCCGGGCTTTAAGGAATACTTTGCCGTCAAGGCCAACCCTAACCCGGCACTCATCTCCATCCTCAACGAATACGGCTGCGGCTGCGATTGCTCGAGCTATACCGAGCTCATGATCGCCCGCTCACTGGGCATCACCGGCCACGACATCATGTTCTCGTCCAACGACACGCCGGCATCGGATTTTGCCCTTGCAGATAAGCTGGGCGCCATCGTCAACTTTGACGACATAAGCCATATCGAGTTCTTTGAGCGCGTTGCGGGGCCCATCCCCAAGACAGTCAGTTGCCGCTTTAATCCGGGCGGCCTGTTCCAGCTCTCCAATGGCATCATGGACAACCCCGGAGACTCCAAATACGGCATGACCACCGAGCAGCTCTTTGAGGCTTTCCGCATGCTCAAGGCCAAGGGTGCCGAGAACTTTGGTATCCACGCATTCCTTGCCAGCAACACCGTCACTAACGACTACTATCCCAAGCTCGCACGCATCCTCTTTGAACTTGCCGTGCGCCTGGAGCGCGAGACCGGCGCACATGTCGCCTTTATCAATCTGTCCGGCGGTGTGGGTATCCCCTACCTGCCCGAGCAACAGGCCAACGACATTCACGCCATCGGTGAGGGCGTACACGCAGCCTACGACGAGATTCTGGTCCCCGCCGGCATGGGCGATGTGGCGATCTGCACCGAGATGGGTCGCTTTATGATGGGCCCCTACGGCTGCCTGGTCACCAAGGCCATCCACGAGAAGCAGATCTACAAGGACTATATCGGCGTGAACGCAAGCGCCGTCGATCTGATTCGTCCTGCCATGTATGGCGCCTACCACCACATTACGGTGATGGGCCAGCCGGGTGGCGACGACAAGACCACAGCGCCCGTCACGGACACCTACGACATCACGGGCAATCTGTGCGAGAACAATGACAAGTTCGCCATCGA
>URZN01000019.1 GCA_900552345.1 uncultured Collinsella sp.
TCCAGCCGGCGAAGGTGTAGCCCTCGCGGGTCGGGGCCAGGGGCTGGCGGGCGACACCGTCGCCGTCGGTCACGCCCTGGAGAGCGTCGTTGCCATCAGCGAAAACGCCACCGTTGGCAACATAGAGAACGTCCTTCTCATTGTTGGCAAGCTCTACCCACTGAGCGTAGAACGTAACGTGCTGACCGCCACCCGGGATGGGCTTGGTGAAGTCGACAGGCTCGGTGCCAGCAGCATCGTAAGTCCAACCAGTAAAGGTATAGCCCTCGCGGGTCGGGGCCAGGGGCTGGCGGGCGACGCCGTTGCTGTCAGTGACACCCTCCATAGCCACATTGCCATCGGCGAAGGCGCCACCATTGGCAACATAGAGAACCGTCTTCTCGTTGTTCTGCTTCCACTGAGCATAAATAGTCGCGTGACCGCTGCCCGCAACGATGGCCTTCGTGAAGTCTACGGGGTCATTTCCGTCGCGATCGTACGACCAACCAAGGAAGTCATAGCCCTCGCGGGTCGGCTGAAGCGGCAGGCGTGCGTAACCGTCGGTATCGGTTACGCCCTGCATGGTATCGTTGCCGTCGAAGAACGTACCGCCGTTGGCGACGTAAAGGATTTCGACAGTCTTGTCCTGCTTCGCAGGCGTCCAAGCGGCGAAAAGGGTCACATGCTTGCCGCCACCGACGATCGGCTGGTTGAAGTCAACCTGGTCGGTACCGTCACTGTGATAATACCAACCGGCAAACACATAGCCGTCGCGCGTAGGAGCAAGCGGCTGACGAGCAATGCCATTGCTGTCAGTCTGGCCCAGCATGACGTTGTTGCCGTCGGCGAACTGACCGCCATTGGCGGAGTAGGTCACATCGAGCGCCTTCGAGGGAGCCTCAGTCCACTTGGCGAACAGCATGAAGTGATCCGAGCCGCCCTGAAGAGGCTGAGAGAAATCGACTACCTGATCGGTTCCGGCATCAACCCAGCCAGCAAACACATAGCCGTCACGCACTGGTGCAGCCGCAGGAGTGACCTCGCCGTTCTCGTTCGTTTCGGCTTTTTGCCAATCGCTTCCGTCCGTAAAAGTACCGCCGTTGGCATAGTAGTCGACTCGCTTGCCAGTAGCGGCAGCAACGGTCGCCTCCCCGTTTGTACCCTGGGCAGTCTCCGCCGCGATAGCAGCAACCGGCGTGGAGCTGAGCACCATACTCAAGCTCAGACCGGCTGTGATAGCAGCGTTAAGCTTCCTATTCATGTGGTCGTCCTTTCCCGACTTGCTTCTTCGCGACCACTTCGCAGAAGAAGACCTTTGAATTGCATCATCTATTTAAGCCGAAAAAAAACTCAAAAGGTTGCGCAACCAAGCTATATCTAAGGTTTGGGACTTTTTTTCAAAAAAGTTTGCAAAAAAGCTATTGCACCACCCGTACGCTGGGGCAAAGGTCTGCCAGTGGGCACTCATCGCACTTGGGTTTGCGGGCATCGCAAATCTCGCGGCCAAAGGTGATCCACTGGTGATTGACCGACTCCCAATACTCGTGCGGCAAGATCTTGAGTAGATCCTGCTCGGTCTTGAGCGGCTCTTTGGCGTGCGTCTTGGGACTCAGCATCAGGCGGTGCGCGATGCGGTTGACGTGTGTATCGACCGCGATGCCTTCCACGATGCCGTACCCCACGTTGAGCACGATGTTCGCCGTCTTGCGCCCCACGCCCGGCAGCTTTACAAGCTCCTTCATGTCTGCCGGTACCTCGCCGCCGTAGTCGGCAACGATCATCTGCGCGGCCCCCACGGCATGCTTGGCCTTACTCTTATAAAAGCCGAGCGGCTTAATGGTGTCCGCTACGTCGGCCACACTTGCCCCGGCCATGGCCTCGGGCGTGGGCCACTGGGCAAACAGCTTCGGCGTCACCTTGTTGACCTGCGCATCGGTCGTCTGAGCCGAGAGCAGTACCGCGATGAGCAGCCTAAAGGGATTCTCGTGGTCCAAGAAGCACTCGACCGGGCCATAGCGACGGTTAAGGCGCTCGCACACCTCGATGGCGCGTTCGCGTTTGGCGGCATTGGTCTCGCGTGGCATAACGACTCCTCGGCTCAGCGGCATAACAAACCTATGGGCACGATTGTCTCACGTATGGGGTCTTTACGCCTCCAAAAATGCGCCGGTCTGGCGGCTCCACAGGCTCGCGTATTCGCCGCCTGCCTCGACGAGCTGCGCATGCGTGCCATCCTCGACAATCTCGCCGTCTGCCAGCACCACGATGCGGTCGAGCGCCGCCACGGTGGACAGGCGATGCGCCACCACAATGGAGGTGCGCCCGCGCATCAGGTTCTCGAGCGCCTCCTGCACCAGCGCCTCGGACTCGCCGTCCAGGGCAGAGGTCGCCTCATCGAGCACCAGAATCGGCGCGTCGGTGAGGATGGCACGGGCGATGGCCACGCGCTGGCGTTGGCCGCCCGAAAGCTTAACGCCGCGCTCGCCCACCATGGTGTCAAAGCCATGGGGCAAGCGGTCGATAAACTCAGTCGCGTTGGCCAGGCGCGCAGCCTCGCGAATCTGCTCGTCGGTAGCGTCGGGGCGGCCGTAGGCGATATTCTCGCGAATGGAGCGGTGGAACAGCAGCGCCTCCTGCGGCACGTAGGCAACCTGGCGGCGCAGACTCTGCTGCGTGCAGCGCGAGACATCCTGACCGTCCACGAGCACGCGGCCGCCCTGAACGTCGTCCAGGCGCAGCAACAGCTTGGTGAGTGTCGTCTTGCCCGAGCCCGATTTGCCCACCAGGCCCACGCGCTGGCCCGCCGCCACATGGAGCGTCAGGTCGTTGAACACGCTCTCCCCCGCCGCGGCGTCACGGTATGCAAAGCTCAAGTGCTCAAAACCAATCGCGCCCTCGGTCACTTTGAGCTCGGGGGCGTTCTCGTCGTCTGCCACCAGACGCGGCTCGTCCAGCACGCGCGTCATCTCGGCCGCATCGCCGAGCGCGCGGTTGATGCGCTGCATCATGGAGCTTACGTAGTTCAGGCGCATGGTGAGGTTATAGGTGTAGGTAAAGATCATGACGAGCGAGCCGGCCGAGACGCCAAACCACGCGTTGCCGCCCGCCACGAACACACTCACCACGGCCATGGTGATGACGATAAGGCCCGAGGTCGTAAAGTTGCGCTGCATCATGGCGTGCATCGAGACCGTCTCGGCGTCGCGCGCGGCACGATCGGCGGCGTCGAACAGATCGCGTTCAAAGTCCTCGCGCCCACAGGTCTTGACGGCCAAGATGTTCGTGACCGCGTCGGAGAGCACGCCCGAGAGCTTGTTCTGCGCAGCGGACGTCGCGGCCGAAAGCGGCATGATGCGCTTGTACATAAGCCAGACAAACGCAATGTAGACGACCATGATGCACACCAGGATCACGGTAAACGTCGGTACCACCGGGGCGAGTGCGGCCACGGTGCAGACGACCGAGGTGATGGTGGGGATGAGCGAATACACCGTCACGTCCACCAGCCCCGTATAGCCGCTCATAAAACGGCTCGTCTGGCTCACGAGCGATCCGCCAAAGCGGCTGGTGTGAAATGTCATGGATTGATTGGAGAGCGTGTCGAAGCACAGGCGCGCCAGGTGATAGTTGCCCGCAATCTCGAGCTTGTAGACGGTGTAGTCCTGCAGCTTGGAGAGGATTTGGCCCACTAGGTTAACGAGCACGAGCGCCAGAATGTAAGGACCAAAGACCTCAAACACCTGGTCGCCTGCCACGGGACCGGCCTGGACGCGGTCGACGATGAGGGCCATCACATAGGTGTTGGCAAACGTGAGCAAAAAGATGTAGCCCGCCGACGAGAACACCGAGAGAAAGACGATCAGCGGCTGCGTGCGCGTGACGTCCCAAAAACGCTGCAGCGTGCGACGCACGGTGGAGCGTTTGAGCGGACTGGTGTTTCTCTGAGACATGGGCTTCCTTTCGCGTCTGATAGGGCGAAACGCCATTGTTGCACACTAAAGCGCACTTCAGGCAAGTGCGACGCGAAAAGCGCCCGCGCCCCGCGCTTGCGCAGGCGCCCCGCCGTCAGATGAAGCTAGTCCTCGTCTTTTTGGTCTGCGAGCAGGCTCGCAGACGTAAGCCCCAAGATCTCGTCGGCCTCCTCGGCATCTTCCAGGGCGTCGATGTCCTTGAGCTTGCGCTCCATGACGTTGGTGCGCGTGGTGATGATGCCCTCGACCGTTTTGCCCGCGGTCTCGATCTGCTGCTGGGCGCGGCGCAGCGCCTTTTGATAGCGCGGCAGCTCGGCCTTGACAGCGGAGAGCACGCGCAGTACATCGTCGGTGCGTTTTTGCAGCTTAAACGTTTGGTAACTCATCTGCAGGCTGTTGAGAATGGCCGCCATGGTGCTGGGGCCGGCAACGTTGACGTGATAGTCGCGGCCCAGGGTCTCGATAAGCCCGGGGCGGCTGACGACCTCGGCGTACAGTCCTTCAAACGGCACGAACATGATGCCAAAGTTGGTCGTTGCCGGCACACTCAGGTACTTTTCGCAGATATCCTTGGCCTCGCGCTTGACCATGGTGTCGAGCGTCTTGCGCGCAGCCGCCACGGTCTCCGCATCGCCCGACTCCTGCGCGTCGAGCAAATGCTCGTACGCGTCGCCCGGAAACTTGGAGTCAATCGGCAGCAGCACGGGGTCGCCCTCGTCCACCGGCAGCTTGACGGCAAACTCAACACGCTCCGAGGCTCCGGGCCTGGTGGCAACGTTTTCCAGATACTGGTCGGGTGTGAGGATGTCCGTCAGGATCGCACCCAGCTGCACCTCGCCCAAAATACCGCGCGCCTTCACATTGCCCAGCACGCGCTTAAGATCGCCCACGCCGGTGGCGATGGATTGCATGTCGCCCAGGCCCTTGTACACGGCCTCGAGCTGGTCGCTCACCTGCTTAAACGATGCCGACAGGCGATCGTTGAGCGTGCGGGAGAGCTTCTCGTCCACCGTTGCGCGCATCTGATCGAGTTGCACGTTGTTGTCTTTGCGGATAGCACCCAGCTGGGCATCGACCGTCTCGCGCACCTTGTCCAGGCGGTGCTCGATGCCCTCGCGGTTGGCACCGAGCTGTTGGGCCGTCTCGCGGCGCAGGTCATCCATCCGGTCACCAGCTTGCGAAAACTCACGTGCGATGGTCAGGTAACGTTGCTGCTCCACGGCCGCATCTGTCGTCTGCTGCTGCGCGATGGCATTGGCCGTGCGGCGAGTTTCGGCCAGCGCGACGTTCAGGGCATCGAGCGCGTTGTTAGCCTGCTCGAGTGCTGCCAGCGTTTCCGCGCTACTGTCGCCACGCTCCCGCAACTCGGCACGCAGGCTCTTGAGTTGGAGGGCGCAAGCCACAGCAACCCCCACCGCCACCAAGGCGATCACAACAAGCACGATATCAATAGCAGACATAGACTCCGCCCAACAGACTCAATCGGTCATCAATCAAAACCGCGATCAATCTTACCCCGCCACACGCACGGATCACCCACTGCCTTGCAGACAAATTTCTCTTAGAGCCGCGGACGCTAAAACGCTAGCTCTCCCAGCCGGTGCGAATGGTTGTCATGACGTCGCCTAGGCGCTGGCCCAGGGCTGACAGATGTTGGAGCACTTCGCCGGGCGAAGCACCGTTGAGGATGCAGGTGAGCGCATACGAGACCAAGAAAATCGCCGCAAGTCCTAGCGGAATGAGCACGATCATCGCCAATGTGCGCAGGCGCTGGCCCACGCGGCGACGACGCGTGCGGCGTTTGTCGAACGCAAGCTCCTGCGCATATGAATCTTGTTGTACGGAATAGTTCTCTGGCGCCGATCCGCCCGCAGGCGAAACCGCAGGCGTGGCATTTTGCGCAAAGGGCTGGGCTGCCGCCCCTTGCATTTGCATCTCCATGAGTCGTTGCTGCTGACGCAGCATGCGCTTAGCTTGTTGCTGTGGAGTCTCAAGAAACAGGTCCATGTTGGCCTCCAAAGTCGGAGAATTCGACGCTTACGACCAGCATCCCGCACCGCCATGACCGCGACAACGCAATCGCCGGCAATAGCCACAAAGTTTCTTTTGCTCAAAAGCTGTCGAAAAGCTCAACAACTCCCCTACCAGCACTTTCTCTGAGCTTTTTTCGCCAGCAATCTTTTGGCCTTCCACCCTTACGCCAACTGACCAAAATCTAACCAAAAGCTTGACGGAAATTGTGGAGACCGGGACCCCATACAAAAACGTGCCGCCCCAAAAGGGGCGGCACGCAAACTTCTTATCTGCTTTTCTGTAACGAGCATGCGACGACCCAACGCCGGGGCGCAGGGCGGGGAAACCTTTGCCTCGCGCGACCCTGCGAAGCCGTGAGCGAGAGGGAAAGGTTTCCCCGCCCTGCGCTCCGTGGTCGGTGAGGACAGACTACATGCCCGCGAGACCGCGGGCGGCGGTGGCGCACATAAACGCCAGGGCCAGAATCACGAGCGAGCCGGCAATGTCAGCCAGGGCGCCCGCAAAGCGACGCTCAAACAACCAGCTCTCAAAGTGCGGGGCGACGTTGCGCCAAACACGCCACAGCAAGATGCCCATACCGATGACGCCCGGGATATTGAGCAGTAGGATCTCGGAGCACAAAAGACCGATCAGGTTGCCGGCGGCAAAGCCCGCATCGCCCTCGCAGTATTTGCGATAAATCATGTACAGCATGTACGCCACAAACGGCTGCAGGCACGCAGAGATAAACGTAACTACCATCGAGGGATCCTGCGAAAAGACCTCGGTGAGTTTATCGACGCTCGTGGCGTCCTTCGAAGCCAAGAACAAACCGATAACCACAAGGGGCACCACGCCCAAAATTACCTCGACCAGAGTAAACAACTTGGCAGTCAAATCCTCACTAGCCGAATTCAAATGAGGCGCCCACTCAGGATGAGCATGCGCGCCGACTTTCTTGTCCTTCTCGGCACGATCGGCCTTTTTACCCTCGGCAACCCGACGACCAGGATCCTTGCGAGTTCCCGCCGCAGCAACCCGAGCCCGAGACTTCTTACCCATACAAAAACACCCCATCAGGTAGTAGATAAACTAAAAGTCGCTACCCAGTGTACCCCACCCATGAACGGCGCCGTCCCAACCAGTCCCCATACAAAAACGTGCCGCCCCAAAAGGGGCGGCACACAAACTTCTAATCAGCTTTTCAGTAACGAGCACGCGACGACCCAACGCCGGGGCGCGGGGCGGAAGGCCGGAACGCCTTCCCTCAACGCGACCCTGCGGAGCCGTGAGCGGGGAGGGAAGGCGATCCGGCCTCCCGCCCTGCGCTCCGCAGCAGCCAGCGCCACGCGCTAGTAGTTCACCACCTGCTCCTCAAAGTACGCCTTCGGGTGGTTACACACCGGGCACACCTCAGGCGCCTCGGCACCAACGTGCAGGTGCCCGCAGTTCAGGCATTTCCACACCTTTACGCCCTCGCGCTCAAACACCTCGCCCGACTCGATGCGCTCGACGAGTTTGTTGTAGCGCTCCTCGTGGGCCTTCTCGACGGCGGCGACACCACGGAACTTCTCGGCGATCTCGACAAAGCCCTCCTCCTCGGCGGTCTTGGCGAACTCGTCGTACATCGTGGTCCACTCGTAGTTCTCGCCCGCGGCGGCGTCGCGCAGGTTGTCCAGAGTGCCCGGAACGGCGCCGTCGTGCAGATACTTAAACCACAGCTTGGCGTGCTCGGACTCGTTGCCCGCCGTCTCGGCAAAGATATTCGAGATCTGAACGTAGCCGTCCTTTTTGGCCTTGGATGCATAGTAGCGATACTTGGTGTGTGCCTGGGACTCACCGGCAAAAGCAGTCTCGAGGTTCTTCTTGGTCTGAGAGTTCTCAAAATCCATAGGTGTACTTCCCTTCAACACGTGCCGCCCATAGGCTTTGAGCGACCTTGTCTTTAGGATGCCCTCAAGCCGCGAATTTAAACCTTACAATCCCGTTCTTCAGATTTGAGCGGGCTACACACTCAACCAACGATCGTCCTCGGCTCGGCAAAAGCCCTCGCGCTCCAGGTCAGCTAGAATGCCCGCGATCAAGTCGCACTCGACCGGCCCGCGACCGGCTGCCGCTTCCATCTCGTTAACGCCCACCACGGCATCAGCAAGCGTAATCCCCGCCGGCTGCCCATCGCGCGCTGCCAACAACATACGCACGATATGCGCGCGCTTTTGGCGGCGCGAGCCCTCAAACTTGGACTGACGACTATAGCCCGCCGACCGCCTGGACGGATTGGGCAGTGTCTTTTTAAGATACGCGCCGTAATCCAGCAATGCGTAATACCACGCGCGCGGCGTGTCGGCATCGTCTTGAGGCGCGGCAAAGGGCGCGATCTCGTCCGCCGCCGCACCGGGGGCCGCCGGACAGGCAGCTTGGATCAGCGGCACCAGTTCGCGATCGGGAACGGCCGGCACATCGGGAAAGAAATGATGCAAAAAGACCGTGCGCACATTGGTCTCCAAATACACGCCCGGAAGATCAAACGCAAACGAACGGATGCCCTGCGCCGTTGCCGGGCCAATGCCGGGCAGGGCGACCAAGTCACGCGTCTCACGCGGAAACTCCCCGCCCCAATCCCCTACGACCCGTTGAGCGGCATTGTGGAGCGCCAGAGCGCGTCGGTTGTAGCCCATCCCTTGCCAAGCGTCCAAAACATCGGAAGGTGCGGCCTGGGCAAGCGCCTGCACGGTCGGAAAGCGATCGAGCCACGCCGGCATACGCGTCTCCACGCGCGGCACCTGTGTTTGCTGCAACATGACCTCAGAAAGCCAAATGATGTACGGATCGCGTGTGCGGCGCCACGGAAGGTCGCGATAACGCAGGACCCCTTCCGAACGAATCATCGAACGAAAGGGGTCCTGAATCATGGCTATGCTCCTTATGCGGCGCTATTCCTCCCGGTAAGCGCACGCGCAGGTGGCGTACTCGGGAAACGCTTCGCGGTCGGCGAACTTGGGATCGACGGCTGGGAACTGGCGGTGAGCGACGATGTCGCCGAGCGAAACGGAATCGAGGTAGTCGCGCATCAACGCCCGGGCTCCGGCCCACAGGGGATGATAGCAGCACGCGCCCATGCGCGCACAGTCACCATCGGGCGCGGTGCAATCGTTCATAACCATAGGACCCTGAACGGCCTCGACGACCTGGCGGATAGTGACGTCGTCCGGACTGACCTTGAGACGCATGCCACCGTGGACGCCACGCAGGCTCTCCACAATACCGGCCTGGACCAAACCGTGCTGAATCGAGCGGGCAAACGAATACGGGACATTGACCTCTTCGGCAGCGGTGCGAACAGAAAGCAAACGCTCCGGATCCTCGGCAAGCATCGCCAGCATACGAAGGGCGTAATCAGTCTTCCTCGATATGTCCATTTTTCCCCTTTCAAGGAATACGAACAGCTCGAACGAGCTCCGGGGCCGAGCTTGTGTCGAGACGCTAAATGACCGCCAGGACATCCAAATGGTAAATCGGATATCCACTGAGTGCCGCGCTTGGAGCGAAATGCATCAGATGCGGCGCACAGTGCAATTTAGTATAACCTAACCCCCTGTCTCGTAGAACAGGTGTTGCGCAACAAAGCTGTTGTTCAGACAGATATACTCATTAGATTTTACTTGCGTTCCCGAAGGCGCGGGGGTTCTGGGCGAAGATGCACCAGGGCGATCGTTCTATCAAAACAAAGTGCATCAAACGCAAAAAGCCACGTCCGAAGACGTGGCTTTAATTGCGTTGGCGGGAAGTACGGGGCTCGAACCCGCGACCTCCGACGTGACAGGCCGGCGCTCTAACCAAACTGAGCTAACTCCCCAGGCAGTCGTTCGCGTTTGTTTCCGCTCGCGTGCGCTGCGGGGATTAGTATACACAGAAGTCTGTCCGGTGCGCAACAACTTTTTTGAAAATATTTTTTGGGCCCTCCGGGAGGGTCTCCGGGGCTGAGGGCGGGGGTTAAGTTTGCTGCTCTACAGTCCTGCGC
>URZN01000020.1 GCA_900552345.1 uncultured Collinsella sp.
GTCGAGAACATGGCCGCCGAAGCCGTAAGGCTACTCAACGAGTAAGAAAACCTCCGCAAGGAAAGCACCCCTGCGGAGGTTTTTATTTTCGCGGCGCGATTATCTCAATCTGTAACATCTAGAGGACAAATCCTCGCCCAATTGTTACAGATTGAGACAAACCGTCTTTGCCCCTGTTGTTTGTCTCAATCTGTAACAGATAGAGACCTTTTGGCCGTCTAACTGTTACAGATTGAGACATTCGAATTCCCCTAAGAATAAAATCTCGATCTGTAACAGTAAGAACCCATTTCCTCGTCTACCTGTTATAAATTGAGACATTCGAATTCCCCTGAAGAGAAAATCTCAATCTGTAACAGTTACTCGGCAAAAATGGCTGCAGATGTTACAGATTGAGACAAAACAGTAAGGCATGCCGCCACATCGGCCAGAACCACCACAAAGGTGCCTGTCCCTTTATGGTAGGTAGAATAACCCATAAGGCAAGTATGTTTCTGAGTTATTTCGTGTTGACCCATTTGAGCGGGATAGGGTATAACTCTACTCAACCGCTAGGGATTTTATTGAGAAAGGTGTTCTACCATGAGCAAGAACCTCTCCCAGCAGGTCGTTCTCGACCGCCGCGGCTTCGTTGCCGCCACCTTCGCAACCGTCGCCGGCCTTGGTCTTGCCGGCTGCTCTGACACCAGCGCCGAGGCCGACAAGGGTTCCGCCGCCGGCTCCCCCAAGGGCTCCGAGGATACCGAGGTTTCCGCCACGCTCGATGCCAAGGCATTCGACAAGCTCGTCAACGACGGCCCCAAGGCCGATGACGACGCCATCGCCGCCAGCACCTGGGCGACGGCCGTCAAGGACGCCGGCGTCTTTAAGATCGGTGGCGTTCAGACCTCCACGCTCTTCTCCCTCCTCAACGAGAAAGACGGTCAGACCCGCGGCTTCGATGCCGGTATCGCACAACTCCTGTCCAACTACATTCTGGGCGAGAACAAGGTCGAGATTACCCAGGTGACCTCGGACACGCGCGAGTCTGTCCTGCAGAACGGCCAGGTCGACGCTGTCTTTGCCACCTACACCATCACTGACGAACGCAAGAAGCTCGTCTCCTTCGCCGGCCCCTACTACTACACCCAGCAGGCCATCCTGGTGCTCGCCGATAACGACGACATCAAGAGCGTCGACGACCTGGCCGACAAGAACGTCGCCGTCCAGTCCGGCTCCAACGGCCCTGCCATCCTGGAGGAGTTCGCCCCCAAGGCCAGCCAGCAGGAGTTCAAGACCGACGAGGAGGCCCGCCAGGCACTCCAGCAGGGTCGTGTTGACGCCTACGTCATCGACAACAACATGCAGCAGAGCGCCCTAGTCCGCGAGCCCGGCAAGTACAAGATTGCCGGCAAGCCCTTCGGCAGCAAGGAGCCCTATGGCATCGGTCTGCCGCTCGATTCCGACGGCGTCGCCTTTGTCAACGACTTCCTTAAGAAGATCGAGGATGATGGCACCTGGACCGAGCTGTGGCAGATCTGCATCGGCGACCGTACGGGCGACACCAATGTTCCCGAGCTGCCCGAGATCGGCGCCTAGGCAGCGAGCCTGGTAACGGCCGCAACGAAACCATATGGAAACGCATGATGCGCTTTATTGCGGTAAACTGTTTCCTCACTGAGTTGTCGGGGCTTCCGTACACACGGGAGCCCCTTTCCTTATCGGCAGGAGGTCCGCATGAGTCTCTCCGAACTCTGGTCGCTCTATGGCCAGAACTATATCGACGCGCTGCTAGCGACCTGGGGCATGACGCTTGAGTCGTTTGCCATCGCCATGGTGCTGGCCGTCGCCGTCACCGTGATGCGCGTGTCGCCGCTCAAGCCGCTGCGCGTCTTTGGCGACCTGTATGTTCAGATCTTCCGTAACATCCCCGGCATCGCGCTGCTCATCATCGTCGTCTATGCGCTGCCGCCGCTCAAGGTCGTCCTGCCCTACCGCACCTGCGTTATCGTCGCTACGGTCCTTTTGGGCTCGGCCTTTGGTTCCGAAAACTTTATGAGCGGCATCAACACCGTTGGCGTCGGTCAGGTCGAAGCCGCCCGCTCGCTGGGCATGAGCTTTAACCGTATCCTCGCCAAGATCGTGATTCCGCAGGCGCTGCGCTCGAGCGTGCTGCCCATGACCAACCTCTTTATCGCCGTCATGCTTACCACCGCGCTCGGCAGTCAGGTACCGCTTAAGCCGCAGGAGCTCACCGGCGTGGTGAGCTATATCAATACCCGCTCGCTCGGCGGCGTCGCCGCGTTCTTTATCTCGGCGCTCGGCTACCTGGGCACGGCCTTTGTGGTGAGCCACATTGGCAACTACATCGATAAGAAGGTGAGGATCCTCCGATGAGCAAGCACTCCACCTCTGCGCTCACCATGCGCGATGCGCTCTACGAGGCTCCCGGCCCCAAGATGCGCGCCAAGATTCGCATCGGCACCGCCATCTCGCTTGTTGCCGTGGCCGCACTCGTCGTCCTGGTACTGCAGCGCTTTTATGTGACCGGCCAGCTTTCGGTCCACTATTGGTATTTCTTTACGCACCTCACCACCTGGAAGTTCCTGCTTGCCGGCTTTGAGGGCACCGTTAAAGTCGCACTCACCGCTGGCGCCATCGCACTGGTGCTGGGCCTAGGCCTTATGCTCGGCCGCACCAGCGACATTAAGCCGCTGCAGCTGGTCTGCCGCGTGCTCACCGATTTCTTCCGCGGCGTGCCGAGTCTGCTGTTCATCTACTTCTTCTTTTTGGTGCTGCCCCAGTACAAGATCGCGCTGCCGTCGTTTTGGATGCTCACGCTTCCTGTCGCACTCGCTGCAGCCGGCGTACTTGCCGAGATCTTCCGTGCCGGCGTCAACGCCGTGCCGCGCGGCCAGGTCGAAGCCGCCCAGGCGCTCGGTCTCTCCAAGGCTAAAATCACCTTTAAAATCGTGTTGCCTCAGGCTATTCGGTTTATTATTCCGTCGTTAATCTCACAACTTGTAGTCGTGGTCAAGGACACCACCGTCGCCTATGTGGTGAGCTACCCCGACCTCATGCAAAATGCCCGCGTGCTCATTACCAACTACGACGCCCTCGTGTCGGTCTACCTGGTAATCGCGGTCATCTATATCCTCATCAACGTCGCGATTAACAAGGCCGCCGTCTACGTTTCGCACAAGACCGGCGCGACCATCATCCGCTAACGCTTTACCATTTCGAGTCATAAGGAGCCGAGCACCATGGCACAGAGCACCTCTTCCACCGGCAATCAGCCGCTGATCGAGCTCAAACACGTCGATAAGCACTATGGCGACCTGCACGTCCTCAACGACATCAATCTCTCGGTCGACCGCGGCGAGGTCGTCGTTGTAATTGGCCCCTCGGGCTCGGGCAAGTCGACCATGTGCCGCACCATCAACCGCCTGGAAACCATCGACTCGGGCGAGATCCTCATCGAGGGTGAGCCCCTGCCGCAGGAAGGCAAGGATCTTGCCCGCATGCGCGCCGAACTGGGCATGGTGTTTCAGCAGTTCAACCTGTTCGCACATATGACCGTACTGCAGAACGTCATGCTGGGACCGGTCGACGTGCTGGGCGTCTCCAAGGACGAGGCCCGTGAGCGCGCCATGGACCTGCTGGGCCGCGTGGGCGTGGCCGAGCAGGCCGATAAGGTGCCCGCACAGCTCTCGGGCGGCCAGCAGCAACGCGTAGCCATTGCCCGCTCGCTTGCCATGCAGCCCAAGGCCATGCTTTTTGACGAGCCCACGAGCGCTCTTGACCCCGAGATGATCAACGAGGTGCTCGAGGTCATGGTCCGTCTGGCACAGCAGGGCATGACGATGATCGTCATCACGCACGAGATGAACTTTGCCCGCCGCGTAGCCGACCGCGTCGTCTTTATGGCCGACGGCCAGATCGTGGAAACCGGCACGCCCGACGAGTTCTTCGACCATCCCCAGACCAAGCGCGCCCAGGACTTCCTCAACTCCATCAAGGGCCACTAACCAGCCACCCCGTGGGACAAATTCATCGGAAGTGTTGTCCCACATCTCCCATGCGCCCTGTCACCTTCAGATCGAAAGCAACACCTATGATCGGAACTCGTACTTCATCGTCATACACCCCGCACGTCGACGTTGCCCCCGCCGACCGTCCGCTCATCCTCGTCGCGCCGCGTTGGGAAGAGGCAAAACCGTTTTTGAGCGAGACGCTCTCCCCCAACGAGGAAATCGCAAGTGTCTTTGTCGATGCCATCCTTGCCGCCGGTGGCCTGCCGCTGCAGATGTCTATTACCGAAGACGTCGATGTTATCCGTCATTACGTGGAAATCGCTGACGGTATCGCTATTCCCGGCGGCCCGGACGTCAACCCCAAACGCTGGGGCGACGAGCGTCCTTACGACCCCACGCTGTGCTGCGAGATTCGCGACCGTTTTGAGTTTAAGCTGGTTAACGAGGTGCTTCGCGCCAAGAAGCCGCTCTTTACCACCTGCCGAGGCACACAGCTGCTCAATGTCGCCACCGGCGGCACCCTGTGCATGGACGTGCCGAGCCTGGGTGCGCGCGAGGGCCGCACGCAGTGGCGCCATACCCACGTGCTCAACGATCCCGTGCACCCCGTCGAGGTCGTGCCGGGCTCGCTGCTGGAGCGCGCGGTTGGCGGGCACAGGCTGATCCAGACCAACTCGGCACATCACTGCTGCGTCGACCGTCTGGGTAAAAGCACGCGCTTGGTCGCCAAGGCAACCGACGGCGTTCCCGAGTGCATCGAGGTCGAAGGCCAGCCATTCTGCCTGGGCGTGCAATGGCATCCTGAGTACACGTGGAAGACGCTCGAGACCGACTTTAACCTGTGGAAGTCGTTTGTCGAGGCGGCGGCAAAGGTCAAGCAGGCCCGTTAGTTCACGGACAGCACAACACAAAAGGGGCGCCCCGCCGGCCACATGGTCCGACAGGGCGCCCTTTTACCTATATGTGGCCGGCACGCAGCCCAAGGCCCGCAAGCTCTTATTCGGCCGCCTCGCGCAGGGCCGACATCGTTGCCGCATATTGCTGCTGCAACGCATGCATTCCCTCGCGAGCGCCGTCAACGGCATCGGCGCCGCGCAGCGCCTCGGTCACCACGACCGCCGGCTCGTACAGATTATCGAATCCCAGGTTCTGGCTCACGCCCTTGAGCGTGTGCGCTGCCATAAACGCACCTTCGGCGTCTCCTGCCGCCATGGCGGCCTCCAGCTTGTCCATGCTCTCGTCATCCAAAAACTTGAGGGCAAAGCGGCTAAGCATTTCCTCGCCCATCAGCCGAGCGCACGCGTCATCATAATTGGCGCCAATCTTCTCATACGCCTCACGCATGGAAATCATGGATTAAAACTCCTTTGGTCAAACTAAATCGTGGGAAACGCGACAACGTCGGCGGGGCGTGCCAACGTCTCGGCAATACGGTCTTGCACCTCGAGCAGGCAGTCGAGCAACAGCGGGTTAAAGGTGCCGCACTTACCGTCCAGGATCATCTTGATCGCCTCCTCGTGCGGGATAGCGTCCTTGTACACGCGCACGCTCGTCAGGGCATCGTACACGTCAGCCACCGAAACCACCTGCGCGGCGATGGGGATATCGTCGCCCTTAAGGCCATCGGGATAACCCTTGCCGTCCCAGCGCTCGTGGTGCCAACGCGCAATCTGGTACGCATATTCCATAAGCGCATTGCCGGCGTGATGGCCACCCAGCTCACGCAGCATGTCGGCGCCGATCGTGGTATGCGTCTTCATAATCTCGAACTCCTCGGGCGTAAGGCGTCCGGGCTTGTTGAGAATCGCATCGTCAATCGACATCTTGCCGATATCGTGCAGCGCCGAAGCCAGGGCGATCGTGGAGCGCTCCTCATTGTCGAGGGAGATCGTGCCGCTACGCTGGACCAGACAGCCAAGCAGCAGCTCGGTCAGCTTCTCGATGTTCGTAACGTGCCTGCCGCTCTCGCCGTTACGAAGCTCCATGACGCCGGCCATGATGTCGATGAGCATGCGACTGTTCTTGACGCGCTCGTTGTACTGCTGGGACAGCAGGTTCGTCAGGCGGCGCTGTTTAGCGTATAGGCGGATGGTGTTGCTCACACGGCGGCGCACGACACGGGAGTCAAACGGGCGGTTGATATAGTCCGAGGCGCCCAGCTCGTACGCGCGCAGAACCATATCATCGGAATCTTCGCTCGAAATCATGATGACAGGCAGATTGTCGATGCCCGATCGGCGCGACAGACCGGCCAGCACCTCAAAGCCGCTTATGCCCGGCATGACAATATCCAGCAGCACGAGCGACAGCTCATCGCCATAGCGGTCGACCATGTCGAGCGCCGCACGACCGTTATCGGCCTCGAGGATGCAATACTCGTCCTTGAGCATCTCGTTGAGAATGGCTCGGTTCATCTCGGAGTCATCGACAATAAGCACCGAAGGTTTTTCGCTTTGGAAGGCCTCGATGGAATCGGCATCGGTCACGACCGTACCGGCTTTTGCCTTAGCGCGGCTCAGTAACTGGACAGCACGGCCAACGCCCTCATCGACCGTCTCGCCATGAATGCGAACGCCACCAACACATGCCGTCAAGCTCACGTACTCATGGCCCGGAATAATCGTGGAATGAACGGCTTCGGATGCCTGATGCAGGCGACGGGCGAAGTCATCGGAGGGAATATTGGGCATGACGACCACAAACTTGTCGCAGCCATAGCGCACAAGCTCGTCAGTCGAACGAATACCGCTGCGTATGGCTGTCGCCACAGCACCGAGCGCAAGGTCGCCGGCATGACGGCCACACGTATCGTTGAAGGCCCTAAAATCATCAAGGTCAATCATCGCAACGCCGGCATTCACGCGGGCGCCACGGAGCTTTTCCTCGTAATATCGGCGATTGCGCACGCCCGTCAGCACGTCGGTGTAGACAAGGTCCTCTTCTGTGGCCTCTTGCTCATCAATCGGACGCACCATCAGCAAGACGTGAGGCTCGCCCTCGACCTTTAGAGGGCGCAGACGGGCACGGTACTCAACACCATCGTTGAGCAGTTGCTCCGACACCTCACCCGAATCTGCCAAGGCCTCAAGACTCGACTGACGCAGACAAGGGCAGCGATCGCCGGCGAGCAAGCAGTTAGGCTCGCTCTTAATCTGATCGGCCGACAGCAAACGCACCACGGGGTAGGTCTTCGCGACGCGGGCGACCTCGGCGGCAGCCTCCTCATCGGTTAGATTGGCCTCGTGATTATTGAGCATATGGGGCCCTTTCGATAGCTTCGCATAGTAGCGGTGGGTTCCAAATGTTACAAGGGTAACACCTTGCCGATGCAGGTAAGCACGTGAATGCCGTTACATTTTTATGAGTTGGCAGACGGCGCAATTGGAGCCGCAAACGTAAGGTTTTGAGCACATTTGTTAACACAGTCGAAACGTTTGCGGGTGAAGCCTGTTTTGGCTATTGCGGGTGTTAGAGCCCCAGAATGCCACGGACAGTCTGAGCAGCCGCTGCCGGGCGATCGCGCAGGCCATTGTGCGCGCCGGGAACCATTACGAGTGGACAGTCCAAAAGCTCAGCCGCCACCCTTGTGCCCGCCTCGCGAGGCGTGTCAATCGAGAGCTCACCCAGGAGCACGGCGGCCACCGTTTTTGACGCACGAACACTATCCCAATCGGGAACGCAGGTCATAGTAATCCCGTATTCGTTTGCCATGAAACTACGGCCGTTGCGCAGGGCATGCTTGGCTTCTGCCCCGGTTAACTTGGGGGCCTCAGGGTCCGAATCGCCGATGGCGCCCAGGAAGGCCCGTAATGCCCTGGAGACCTTTCCCGCGGCGATCATCTCGAGCAAAACCGGGGCCGCGCCCAGACCGGCACCCTCAGCCGTCACGGCGGGTTCATGCAGAATCGCACGCGAGATTATGGTGGGGTTTGCACGGAGAAGCTCCAGGGCCGCCAACGTACCGGCACTGTGCGCGAGCACGTTTGCCGGAGCGCCAATATGCTCGATAACAGCCTGCAGGTCGGCGGCCTGGGCAGCGAGGTCGTAGCGTCCGTCTGCAGCGTCGCCGCTCTCGCCGCAACCGCGGCGGTCGTAGGCAATGACGCGACAGTCGCGGGCGAGCTCGCGGGCGATGGCGTCAAAAAAGACACCGTCGACGCAGGCGCCGTGCACGCACACCAAGGCGGGTGTATCGGACGATACAACCGGACTGGCATACTCGCGGCAGGCAATCGTAGTGCCCGCATTCTCGACCGTAAATTCCATGTTGCGCCCCCATCATCAATGCTCGTCCAGTTGCACGTCAGCGCGGTTGGATGGACTCGCATTGCCTTACGCCTTGTTAACAGATTAACTTTACCCGACCCGAGGCTTTTCATGACACGGCATAATGAGCGACGTGAAAAAACGAAACTTGTAAAGCAAGAGCCCGCACCTTGCTTTGGAGCCGATGCTATGCTTAGGCACAATTGTCTTGAGGAGCTTTTACCTATGTCTACGTTTCTAAATGCCAGCCCCATCTTTGGGCCCGTTCGCAGCCGTCGCCTTGGCCTCTCGCTCGGCGTCAACATGATGCCGGCCAGCGGCAAAATCTGCACGTTCGACTGCATTTACTGCGAAAACGGCCTCAACGCCGAACGTCCCTGCCACGAGCCGTATAACACGGCTGCCGTGGTACTCGACGCACTCGAGGCCAAATTGCGCGAGATGGCAGTCGAAGGTGAGCTGCCCGATGTAATCACGTTTGCCGGCAACGGCGAGCCCACCGCCGCACCGGAGTTTCCGCAGGCCATCGCCGGCGCTGTCGCGCTGCGCGACGAGCTTGCCCCAAACTCCAAGATCGCCGTGCTCTCCAACGGCACGCGCGCCGACCGCCCCGAGGTGCACGACGCGCTCATGATGGTCGACGACAACATCCTCAAGCTCGATACGATCGACCCGGCATTTATCCAGCTGCTCGATCAACCCGTTGGCCCCTACGATGTGGGGCACCAGATTGAGACGTTCGAAAGCTTTGACGGTCACGTTATTATCCAGACGATCTTTTTGACCGGTGAGTATCAGGGCAAGCCCATCGACAACACCGGCGAGGAGTACGTTGCCCCCTGGCTCGCGGCGCTTGAGCGCATTCGTCCACAAGAAGCAACCATTTACACGGTGGCGCGCGAGACACCGATCGCTGGCCTTGCCAAAGCGGCGCCTGAGGTGCTCGACGCCATTGCCGCGCGCGTCCAAGCCCTCGGCATCCCCTGCCAGGTGAGCTACTAGCAAAACCACGCAGCAGCTAGTGCCCGCCATCCCGCCCCATCAGTTGCGGTGATATAGTTCCTATTTGTGCTGTTAAACCGCTTAAATCGGAACTATATCACCGCAACTTTTATGGACGCGTGGGTGGGCTATACTAGCTGCGGATGAAAGGAAGTTAGCCATGTATGACAAAGGACCCGTACCCGGCCGCAACGACGCTTGCTGGTGCGGCAGCGGCAAAAAATATAAGAAATGCCATAGCACCTTTGATGAGCGCCTTGAGCGCCTGTGGGAGGAGGGCTGGGAGGTTTTGCCCCGCACGCTCTACAAGACGCCCGCCGACATCGAGGGCATTAAGCGCTCCGCCGCCATCAACGTGGGCGTGCTCGACTACGTAGGCGAGCACATCGCCGCAGGCATGACCACCAACCAGATCGACCAGATGATCTACGACTACACCGTCGAGCACGGCGGCACGCCGGCAGACCTCAACTACGAGGGCTACCCCAAGAGCGTATGCACCTCGATCAATGACGTCGTCTGTCAC
>URZN01000021.1 GCA_900552345.1 uncultured Collinsella sp.
CAAGCGCTCTCCCAGCTGAGCTACGCCCCCGTGACGAGGTAGTACTATAGGGGAATGTTTGCGGGGATGCAAGGACTTTTTTTGGTTGAATCTCTTACTTACGGGTTTTCCTGGGACGGGGCTGAATTGGCTATTTTTGGCTTCGCCGAAAATAGCTAATTAACCCACCGTCCCGATAAAACCCTCACGGTATAAATAACCGATCGCGATGCCTTGGTGGACTTGGATTTTGGCCGTTTTCCTGACGACATTAGAGATGCCCGTGTCGGCTAACAAGCCTAGGGGGCTGTAATCCAGCTCCCATTCTAGGCCATGTTCGCTTATCTCTGTGTTGGGAGCGATGGCGATGATGGAGAAGGTTTTGCCCTCGGCGTTTTCGATAGTCCAGGTCTCGTTCTGGTGCAGGATTCTGGCTGTCACTTCGTCTTCTTCGATCCAGACGGGGGCATCCGCATAGCCTGCCAATAGCCCTAACACAGAAAGAGCCATGTCCGGGCGGCCGCCGGTGGCGCAGGTCGCAACCACTTCGGCGGCTGGCCAGCGGCGACGAACGGAATCGAGTGCCAGAGCCAGGTCGGTATAGTCCTTATAGGGGTCGTGACGTTCTACCTCAAAGGCCTCGGTGGTATCGACCAGAGCGCGTCCCTCATCGCTTACGGTGTCGGCGTCGCCCACGTAGACGTCGCAGCTCAGGCCAGCGCCCAACAGGGCGTCCAGGCCGCGGTCCACGGCGACAACGTGGTCGCACTCCCCCGCCAGTTGGCACAGCAACTCGGGGCTCGCCACCACCGGCGAGCCGCAAACCACTAATACTTTGCAAGCCACGGCACTCGCCTAGCCCTCAAACGAAAGCACGCGGGCCAGGTCCAGGTCCTCATAGCTGTCGATAAAGATATCGCAGTTGGCACGCACCTCGTCGCGCTCCATACGGCCGTGTGGGTCATAGATGCCCACACGCTTAAAGCCTGCAGCGCCAGAGCTCTTAAGGCCAAAGACCGCATCCTCGAACACCCAAGCGCGCTCAAACTTGCGCCCGTGGCGCTCCTCCAGGCGACGCAGCGCCAGCTCGTATACATCGGGGAACTGCTTGGAACGTCCCGTCTCGCCCGTGGTGGTAATAAACTCCATATGGCGATCAAGGCTAGCAGCCGCAAGGGCGGACTGCACCAGGTCGGTCGGCGTGGACGTGGCAACGCACATGGCAATACCGGCCTCCTGCGCCTGCTCCAAAAATGCCAGGAGCCCCTCGCGCGGCGGCACCTTGGAGTACCCATCAATCAAAATCTCGCCCAGCTCGCGATAAACTTCCTCGCCATTCGTGCCAATGCCCCACGTGTCGTGGTAGGCCTGGCACTCGTCCTCCAGCGAAAGATGCTCAAACTGGGCAAAATCGTCGACCGTTCCATCAATGCCATGACGGCGCAATAACTCGGTCTGCGCATGGCCCCAGACGGGGGTGCTATTAACCAGTGTTCCGTCGCAATCGAAAATAAAAGCAACACTTGGAGCAGTGATGTGGTTCATAAACGAGCCTTTCGATGTCAAATGGTAAACAACCTGCTAAAAACGTTTTACCAAACGTCAGCCTAACAGTTTTGAAACCCTAATTGGTAAAACTGTCAAGAGTTTTACCATGGCAATTCTGCCAGTGGTATAAACATGGCGCTTACCGATTAAACGCGCCCGCAAATCCACTTTCGTCCATAAAACTAACGTACAGGTGTTATCGTAGTTTCTGCCGAAAGTTCCACCGAGCACGCGAGGTGGAACGGATCATAGAACTATCGCCGTCCCTTCGATTCGTGCAGCCTTGGACCTTTCGCATCTAGTCACCAAGGCAACACGCTGCCGCGTCATGATGGGATCAAACGTGAGCGATACAAAGCTAAAGCCAGCAACCAAAAAGCCTGCTACCCGCAAAGCCGCCCCGCATGCACCGGAGCTCACCAAGGACGATGTCTACCTGTTTGGCATTGGCATGTGGGAGCGCAGCTGGGAAAAGATGGGCGCTCATCCCGACACGCAGAACCGTACGCGCGGCTGGCGTTTTTGCGTTTGGGCGCCCGACGTAAAGAGCGTCCACGTCATTGGCGAGTTTAACGACTGGGACGAGGAAGCCAACCCGCTGGTACCCATGCATACGAGCGCTATTTGGGAAGGCTTTATTCCTGGCGCCGAGCAGGGCCAGCTGTATAAGTACCTTATCGAGACCAACGAGGGCGAAAAGCTCTACAAGGCCGATCCGTACGCCTTTAAGGCCGAGTGCCCTCCGGGTACCGCCAGCGTGCTGTGGACCCTCGATGGCTACCAGTGGAACGACGCCGCGTGGCTTAAGCGCCGCGCCGACCACAACCACATGTCGCAGCCCCTTAACATCTACGAGGTGCATATTGGCTCGTGGAAGCGCCACGGCGACGCGCCGCAGGGCGAGCCGGACGAGTACGGCAACTACCCCGGCCCCATGGATCCCTTCCCCGCGCAGCGCGGCGAGTTTTACACCTACGACGACCTGTCGGTGGAGCTCGTGGACTACGTGCACGACATGGGATACACGCATATCGAGGTTATGCCGCTCATGGAGCATCCTTTCGACGGCTCCTGGGGCTACCAGACGACTGGCTATTACGCCGCCACGTCGCGCTACGGCAACCCGCAGCAGCTCATGCACTTTATCGATGCTTGCCACGAGGCGGGCATCGGGGTAATCATGGACTGGGTGCCCGGCGGTTTTTGCGCCGACGCCCACGGCCTTGCCACCTTTAACGGCCACATGCTGTTTGAGCACGAGATTCACCCCAACTGGGGCACGCACAAGTTTGACTTCGCCCGCGGCGAAGTCCGCTCCTTCCTGGTCTCGAACGTGCTGTACTGGCTCGAGAACTTCCACGTGGACGGTATTCGCATGGACGGCGTGTCCAGCATGCTGTACCTCAACTTTGGCATCGACGATCCCGGCCAAAAGAAGTTCAACAAGTACGGTACCGAGGAGGACCTGGACGCCAGCGCGTTTATCCGTCAGGTCAACTGCGCCGTGGAGGCGCACTACCCCGACGTGATGATGATGGCCGAGGAGTCCACAGCGTGGCCGCTCGTGACCTATCCGCCGCAAGACGGCGGCCTGGGCTTCCACTACAAGTGGGATATGGGCTGGATGAACGACACCCTGCACTACATGCAGACCGATTTTCCGTGGCGCCCCGGCAACCACGGCCTGCTCACGTTCTCCATCATGTACGCCTTTACCGAGAACTTTATCTGCCCGCTAAGCCACGACGAGGTCGTGCACGGCAAGTGCTCGCTCATCGGCCGCATGCCGGGCGACTGGTGGCGCCAGTTTGCCGGCCTGCGCACGCTCGCCTTCTACCAGATGACGCACCCCGGTGCCAAGCTCAACTTTATGGGCAACGAGATCGGCCAGTTTATTGAGTGGCGCTACTACGAGTCCATCCAGTGGTTCCTGACCGAGGAGTATGAGACTCACAAGCATCATCAGGCGTTTATTAAGGCGCTCAACCACCTGTACACCGCCGAGCCCGCCCTGTACGAGCGCGGCTACACCGATGACGGCTTTACCTGGATCGACGCGGACAACTCCAAGCAGTCCATCGTGAGCTTTGTGCGCCAGGGTGAGGACATCGACGACGACCTGGTGATTCTGATCAACTTTGACCCGGCAAGCTACGAGAGCTTCCGTGTGGGCGTGCCGCGCGAGGGCGACTGGGAGGTCATCTTTGACTCCGACCGTCCCGAGTTTGGCGGCAGCGGCTATGCCGGCGAGGAGCCCTACACCTGCTCGAGCGAGCCCTATCCCTGGAACGGGCAGATGGACTCTATTGAGATTAAGGTGCCCGGCCTGGCAGGCGTGGTGCTTAAGCGCCGCGGTCCCAGCAGCTACAAGCCGCCGGTGGTCGAGGCCCCCAAGGCTGCGCCCAAGAAGCGCACGTCCTCGGTGAAGCTCAAGCCTGCGGCTGCCAAGAAGGCTCCGGCCAAGGCGAAGGCTACCAAGTCCGCTGCCAAGGCTAAGGCTGCCGCAAAGCCCGCTGCTAAGGCTACCGCGACCAAGAAGCCGGCTGCCAGAAAGGCCGCTACCAAGGCCAAGTCTGCTTCTGTTAAGCCGTCTGCCAAGGAAGCGTAACAAAGCCGTTACAGCTGTAATTACCCGCCCCGCGGGGGCGTAGGATACAAGTCATAACCGTTCCGGGAGAAACATCCCCGGGGGAAAGGAACGTATGAATAAGATCTTCGACAACAAGCAAGAGTTTACCGAGCTCTATCGCGATGCCGTCATGAGCATTAGTGGCAAGAGCGTCGAGGCCGCGAGCGACCTGGACCGCTTTAACGCCCTGGCCAAGCTCGTGGCCGAGAAGGCCCGCACCGTTGCCACCAAGAGCGACGCCCGCGCCACCGCCGAGGGCAAGAAACGCGTGTACTACTTCTCGATCGAGTTTTTGATCGGCCGCCTGCTCGACAACTACCTGCTCAACTTTGGCGTGCGCGACATGGTCGCCGAGGCGCTCGACGACATGGGCTTTGACCTGTCCGTCATTGAGAACCAGGAGCCCGATCCGGCTCTGGGCAACGGTGGCCTGGGCCGTCTGGCAGCGTGCTTCCTAGATTCCATGGCAGCCGAGGGCATCGCCGGCTACGGCAACGGCATGCGCTACCGCTACGGCCTGTTTAAGCAGGAAATCGTCAACGGTAGCCAGGTGGAGGCCACCGACGAGTGGCTCACCCACGGCTATCCCTGGGAGGTCCGTCGTCAGGACAAGGCCGTGACCATCAAGTTTGGTGGCCATGTCGAGGGCTTTGAGGAGAACGGCCGCACGTTCTACCGCACGGTGGACACGCAGGATATCTTGGCCGTTCCTTACGACATCCCCGTGGTGGGCTATGCCGGCGAGACCGTTAACAAGCTGCGCGTCTGGGCCGCCGAGCCGGTCGAGGAGCACTTTGACCTGGAGGCCTTCAACCGCGGCGACTATGCCCTGGCCGATGCCGAGCGCGCCGAGGCCGAGGCAATCAGCGCCATCCTCTACCCCAACGACGCCGGCGAGCACGGCCGTCTGCTGCGCCTGAAGCAGGAGTACCTGTTTGTTTCCGCCGGCATCTACAGCCTGCTCGACACCTTTGAGAAGGAGCACGGCGAGAACTGGGAGCTGCTGCCGCAGTTTGTGGCCATCCACACCAACGACACGCACCCCGCCATGTGCGGCCCCGAGCTCATGCGTATCCTGATCGACGAAAAGAAGCTCGAGTGGGACGACGCCTGGAACATCGTGACGCAGGTCGTGAGTTACACCAACCACACCATTCTGCCCGAGGCTCTGGAGAAGTGGCCCATCGGCACGTTCTCCAAGCTCCTCCCCCGCGTGTACCAGATCATCGACGAGATCAGCCGTCGTTGGCACGAGTCGTTCGACACCACGCAGGAGGGCTGGCAGGAGCGTCTGCGCCAGACCGCCATTCTGTGGGACGGCGAGATTCGCATGGCCAACCTGTCCGTGATCTGCAGCCACAGCGTCAACGGCGTGGCCAAGATCCACTCCGATATCATCAAGAACATCGTGCTCAAGGACTTCTATGCCCTGACGCCCGAGAAGTTCAACAACAAGACCAACGGCATCTCGCACCGTCGCTTCTTTGCCGAGGCCAACCCAACCTACGCCAAGCTCGTCACCGATGCCATTGGCGACGGCTGGCTCAAGGACGCCTTTGAGCTTGAGAAGCTTAAAAGTTTCCAGAACGACTCCGAGTTCCTGAAGGCCGTGGGAGCCTCCAAGCGCGCCAACAAGGAGCGTCTGGCCGCCTACGTTAAGGCCGAGACCGGTCTGGTCATTGACCCCAACACCGTCTTCGATGTTCAGGTTAAGCGCTTCCACGCCTACAAGCGCCAGCTCATGAACATCATGAAGGTGATGGACATCTACAACCGTCGCATCGCCGATCCCAACTTCCACGTGACGCCGACGACCTTCATCTTTAGCGGCAAGGCTGCCTCGAGTTACACCTTCGCCAAGGAGACCATCCGCCTCATTAACTCCGTGGCCGACGTCATCAACAACGACGCCCGCGTCAACGAGGTCATGAAGGTCTGCTTTATCCCCAACTTCCGCGTGAGCAACGCCCAGCTCATCTACCCCGCCGCCGAGATCTCGGAGCAGATCTCCACGGCCGGCAAGGAGGCCTCGGGCACGTCCAACATGAAGCTCATGATGAACGGCGCCATTACGCTAGGCACCCTCGACGGCGCCAACATCGAGATCGCCGACCTGGCCGGCCGCGAGAACGAGGCCATCTTTGGCCTGACCGCTCCCGAGGTCGAGCAGCTCTGGGCATCCAACAGCTACTTTGCGTGGGATACCCTCAACGGCGACCGCGAGCGTCTGGGCCGCGTGATGGACGAGCTCAAGGACAACACCTTTGCGGGTCTTTCGGGCAACTTCGAGAGCATCTACAACGAGCTTATGAACAACAACGACCCCGACCTGGTCATGGCAGACTTCCGCAGCTACGTGGATGCGTGGGAGAAGCTTACCGGCAGCTACGGCGACCAGGAGACTTGGAACCGCAAGGCGCTGCTCAACACCGCCTCCTCCGGCTGGTTCTCAAGCGACCGCACCATTCGCGAGTACCGCGACGAGATCTGGCACGCGTAAAGGCGCGCGAGCTCCCTTATGCCAGCACGGCATTACTCGACGGGCGCGATCGAGCGCCGCGCCCGTCGCTAATGGGTTTAAGAACATCG
This sequence comes from uncultured Collinsella sp., assembly GCA_900552345.1. Lineage (GTDB taxonomy): Bacteria > Actinomycetota > Coriobacteriia > Coriobacteriales > Coriobacteriaceae > Collinsella. The sequence goes on from URZN01000021.1 coordinate 6,746, forward strand.
ATGACAGAAGGAGAAATCGATGAGTAAGAAAGAATGCATCGCGATGCTCCTCGCAGGAGGACAGGGCAGCCGATTGGGGGCACTCACCCAAAAGATCGCTAAGCCGGCGGTTAGCTTTGGTGGCAAGTTCCGCATTATCGACTTTTCGCTCTCCAACTGCTCCAACTCGGGCATCGACACGGTGGGCGTTCTGACGCAGTACCGTCCCTACCTGCTGCATGCCTACGTGGGCTCCGGCGAGGCGTGGGATCTGGACAGCCGTGACGGCGGCGTGTCAATCCTGCCGCCGTACGAGACGCAGACCGGCGGCGCCTGGTATGCGGGTACGGCCGACGCCATTACGCAAAACCTCGACTACATCAAGGCCAACGACCCCAAGTACGTCCTGATTCTTTCGGGCGACCATCTGTATCGCATGGACTACCGCAAGATGCTCAAGACGCACATTGAGAACAACGCCGACCTCACGGTGAGCGTTATGCCCGTGCCGTGGGAGGAGGCCAGCCGCTTTGGCATCCTGACCACCGACCCCGAGGACGGCCGCATCACCAAGTTTACCGAGAAGCCCGAGAAGCCCGATTCGAACCTCGCGTCCATGGGCATCTACATCTTCTCGGCCGACGTCCTGATCGAGGCGCTTGAGCAGGACGCTCTGGACCAGCGCTCGAGCCACGACTTTGGCAAGGACATCATCCCCAAGCTGCTCGGCGAGGGCAAGCGCCTGTACAGCTACGAGTTCCACGGCTTTTGGAAGGACGTTGGCACCATCGCCAGCTTCCACGAGACCTCGATGGACCTGCTCGGCAACAACCCCGAGTTCGATCTGTTTGACAAGAACTTCCCCATCATGTCCAACATCACCACGCGTCCGCCGCACTACATTGGCCCGGACGGCCGCCTGGACGACTGCCTGGTCTCCAACGGCTGCAAGATCTACGGCACCGCTCGCCACTCGATCCTTTCGACCGATGTCATCATCGAGGAGCGCGCCGTGGTCGAAGACTCCGTACTGCTGCCGGGTGCGCACGTTAAGAGCGGCGCGCACATCTGCCGCGCTATTTTGGGCGAGAACTCCACGGTCGAAGAGGGCGTGAAGCTCGGCTCTGTCGATACCACCAAGGATACGGCCGTCGTTGGAAATGACGTCGTTATCGGGAAGGGGGAATGATCCGATGATCAATCGCAAGGCCATCGGTTATATCACCGCTAACTACTCTTCGACCTACGGCAGCGTGCTGCTCAAGGACCGCCCCATCGCGTCCGTCCCGTTTTTGGGCCGCTATCGCCTGATCGACTTCCCGCTGTCCAACATGATGAACGCCGGCATCAAGACCGTCGGCGTCGTCATGCCGGGCAACTACCGCTCGCTGATCGACCATGTGGGCTCGGGCAAGGACTGGGGCCTGGACCGCAAGAAGGGCGGCCTGTTCATGGTGCCCGGCAACGCGTATGGCACCACCAAGGGCGGCATGCGCTTCCTGCTGCGCGACATCATCTCCAACAAGACGCTGTTCCAGCGCTCGGACAAGCCCTATGTTGTGATGATGGGCACCAACATCATCTTTAACATGGACCTCAACACCATCATCGACGCGCACGAGAACTCCGGCGCCCAGATGACCGTGGTGTACTGCAAGGCCACGCGCAATGTTGATGACGAGACCAAGCTCGAGATTAACGAGAACGGCCGCCTGACGGGCGTGAGCGCCGGCGTCGTGTACGGCGACAACGCCTCTATGGACTGCTGCATCGTCAACCGCGAGACGCTGCTCGAGATTATCGATCACTACCAGGCCGCCGACTATCTGGACCTGCTCGAGGCACTCCAGGGCGACTTTGGCAACATCGACGTGTGCAGCTACGAGTACAAGGGCGAGGTCGTGGGCGTGTTTAGCGAGAAGTCGTTGTATCGCCGCAGCATGGACCTGCTCGACCAGACCGTGGCCGACCAGCTCTTTGACCCCGAGCGCCCGATCCTGACCAAGGCCCACGACGTGCCGCCTTCGCGCTATGCGACCGGCAGCCACGCGTGCAACTCGATCATCTCGGCCGGCTGCATCATCAAGGGCACCGTGCGCAACTCGATCCTGTCGCGCGGCGTTGTGGTTGAGGAAGGCGCCTCGGTGACCAACTCGATCATCAACCAGAGCTGCATTATCAAGAGCGGCGCCCGCGTTGAGAATGCCATCCTGGACAAGAACAACGTGGTTCCCACCAACACCGAGCTTCGCGGCACGCCCGAGAACATCCTGGTGCTGGGCAAGGCCCCGTTAACTCCCGATACCACCATCGTGCATTAACGTAGGCACCGCAACATCGCTCGTAACATGTAGAATAGCCGCCCGGTTTGCGCCAGGCGGCTATTCTCGAATTGCAACATGGGAGACAATATGGCAGATTCCAGCAAAAAGATGCAGATCGTGTTTGCCTCGGCCGAGTGCGCACCGTTTGTAAAGACCGGTGGCCTGGGCGACGTGGCGGGCTCGCTGCCTGCGGCGCTTGTGCGCGCCGGCGCCGAAGTCATCGTGATGGTGCCCAAGTACGCCACCATCAAGGACGAGTACAAGGCGCAGATGGAGCACTTCTCTGACTTTTACGTGAGCCTGGGCTGGCGCAACGAGTACTGCGGGCTTGAGAAGCTCGAGCACGACGGTGTCACGTATATGTTCATCGACAACGAGCGCTACTTTGCGCGCGACTATCCGTACGGCTTCTTTGACGACGGCGAGCGCTTTGCGTTCTTCTCCAAGGCCATCACCGAGAGCCTGCAGCACCTGCCGGCCGGTTTTGAGTGCGACATCCTGCATTGCAATGACTGGCAGACGGCACTGGCGCCCGTGTTCTTGCGCGAGTTCTACCAGGGCCTGCCGCTGTACGACCGCGTCAAGACCGTGTTCTCGATCCACAACGTGGCGTTCCAGGGCCAGTTTAGCGACACCGTGATGGAGGACATCCTGGGCGTGGCGCATATTCCGGCAGCCGCCTCGCAGCTGCGTTGCGACGCCTGCAGCATCAACTACATGCTGGGCGCGCTGCGCTATGCGGATGCCATCACC
>URZN01000022.1 GCA_900552345.1 uncultured Collinsella sp.
TCCACATCCATAATCCGACAAATAGGCCCAATGCATGCACATTAGAACCGTATATAGTCGAAAGTATACCCCGAGCGGGCGCAAACGGCCGAATTCTGGGCATCTTAACGCCCCAAGCGGACAAGGATATAGTCTAATCTCCATATCGGACTAAAATCATGGCATCAAACGACCTTCTCATGCGAGGATTCTATGACGGCAAGCGGCGCGACCGCGACAATTAAAAAGGGTGCACCCGAGCCCGGTTTCGATAAAACGGCTCAGCGCATCCTCAACCTTTTCTTTGTACTCAACAGTTCTCCCGAACCGCTGACGACCGAGCAAATCGTCCTGGATTCCGATTTGGGGTACGGCTCGGGCAATATCGACTCAGACAAGCGCAAGTTCCGCCGCGATCGCGACAAGCTGCTCGAACGCGGCATCGTTATCAGGGAAGTTCGTGCTGCCGGAGCGCAGGAAACCGAGGAGAGCGCGTGGACGATCGACCGCGAGCACACGTTTGCCGCGGGCGGTCTCATCACCGCAGACGATGCCGACATCCTGCTCAACGCCATCGACCAGACACTCGCGGCAGGCTCATCCACCTTTGCCGCGCCGCTTGCCGACATTCGCTCCAAGATTGCCTACCTCACCGGCATGTCGACGACAGGAGAGGCACCGATCCGCCGCTCTCCCGCCGTCGATGCGGTATGGAGTGCCTTTGCCGAGCGTTGCGCGCTGCGCTTTTTGTACCAAAACGGACGCGGTGAACAACGCGAGCGGACCGTTTGCGTCTACGGCATGTTCGAGCGCGAGGGTACGGCATACTTCTGCGGCCTCGACAATGCCACCGACAATATCAGAACATTCCGCTGCGACCGCATCATTCGCGCCTGGAGACCTTCGAAAGCCTACGCCATTCCTGCGGATTTCAACCTCAACGATTACTTATTCTTTGAGTTCGATTTTGCCGACCGCCCACCCGTTGCGGCTACGTTCTCGTTTGCGCGTGAAGCACAGGCCGATATGATCAGCGGTCTCACGCGCGGACGAGGCGAACTCATGCGCACCGAAGCAGGTTGGACATGGACCGTTGACGTGCGCGACTTTGAAGCCGCAGCCTCGTTTTGCATGGCCCATGCCATGGATGGCATGAGGCCTGTCGCCCCCGATGCTCTCAAGCGGGCGTGGAATCACCTCATCGAAAGGACGGTGCACGAGCATGCCCGTGCGTAAACTCTCCAGCGAGCAAAGACTCTCGCGCGCCATCGACATCATGGAGGCCCTCTACGCCGCCGGCGAGAATGGCATGACACGAGACGAGCTTTGTAGCCGTTTTGATATCACGGGGGCATCGCTCGACGAGATTCTCGAGATTGTCTCGACGCTTGCGGACCGAGAATCGGGCGCACGTATTATCTGCGAACGCCGCGGCGAGTGCGTGGTCCTCACCGGTGATGCGGGGCGCGTGTTACCGCTGCGCCTGAGTGCCGCCGAGGGCGCTGTGCTCAACCATGAGCTCGAATCATTGGGGATCGAACCCCAAGCGGCGGCTCGAATACGGCGCGCCCTTCTTCCCAAAGAGCTCGGCTACAACCAGCGCGTCTTTGACACCGTCGCCCACGGATCGCACTGGCAGCAGCTGAGCTGCGCCATTCGGGACGGCGTTCGCTGCCGTATCTCATATCGCTCGATGGATGACACACAAGCGCGCGAGCGTTTGGTCGACCCCTTGCGCATCACAACAAACGGCGACCAAACGTATCTGATTGCCTGGGATGTCGCGGTCGACGAACAGCGTACTTATCGTATGGATAAAATCGAGGGCCTGGTCTTGACCGACGACTCCGTCGTGCGCCACGCATCGGAGCCCGCGACCCTCCACGACTCCCTCGCCCAGGCGGAGCGGAGCGCGAAGCTTCTCATGCCGCGCGCCTTGGCGGAGCGCCTAGACTGGCCCGGCATTATGTCGATTGAACCCAATGGGGCGGACAGCTCAACAGTGAATGTGCGCTACGGCTCCGAGCGCTGGCTGTTAAGCCAGGTAATCGCAGCGGGCGGGGCCATCCGCATCCTGGATGACCCCGCCCTGTCAGAGCGTCTGTGCGATATGGCAAAATCCCTCGTCTGTCCGCTTTAGCGGCGCCGCTCGTGGCGTGCGCGCCACAGCTGTAGATAGTGCCCGATTTGTGCCGACTCGATGCGCTGATAGGAGCTCGTGGGCAGCGACGTTAAGAATTTCTTGCCGTAGCCCTTCGTCACCAGGCGCGGGTCGGCCAAGATGAGTACGCCACAATCGGTCGATGAGCGAATGAGGCGACCGGCTGCCTGCTTGACCTCGAGCACGGCCTCGGGCAGCGAATAGCGCGCCCAAGCGCGGTCTTCGCGCAGATTGCGCTCGCATGAGAGCGGGTCTGTGGGGCTCGAGAACGGCAGCTTGGGGATGATGACGCAGCGCAGCGTCTCGCCGCTGGCGTCAAACCCTTCCCAAAAGGCCTTAAGCGCAAAGAGCGACGAGGTCGGTTCGTTGATAAAGCGGTCGCGCAGACGGCGAGGAGACGAGTTGCGCTGCTGGCAGTTGAGTTCCAGACCCGCACGAGCCATCTTGGGCTCGACGCGAGCGTACAGTTCCTCCATGTCACGCCTGTTGGTGAACAGCGTGAGCACCGAGCCGCCCATGGCGAGATGAGCGTCGACCAGCACACGCTCGAGCGCCGAAAGATAGCCTTCGCGGTCGCGCGGATCGGGGATATCCCCAGCCACGACCACGGCCATATTCGAATCGAAGTCGTAGCTCGAATCCAAGTGCAGCGACGATGATGTCGAGGCACCGATGCGATCGAGGCCGACGGCGTGGTTAAAGTGCTCAAAGCTCTTGGAAACCGTCATGGTCGCCGAGGCAAAGATAGCCGTGTGGACCTCGGGCAACCACTCGGTTGCCAAGGCCTCGCCAATATCGATGCGCTCCGCGGTCATCGACTCGCCGCCGGCACGCAATCTGCGATTGACTTGCAGCGAGTACACGTAGTGTTCATCGGTACCGTCGATGATGAGTTTGAGGTTCTCGGCCAGCTCGTGTAGGCGGCGCGAGATATCACCCAGGTCGACAACAACCTCGGGCTTGTCGGCGGCGACGGCTTGTACCAGCGCGTCGACGCTCTTGTCAGCTTGTTCCAATGCGTCGATGGCAGTGCAGGCCGACTGTAAGAAATCATGCCAGTCGTCAGATTCGCGCAGCTCGGGGCCAATCCATAGGTTCGCATTGTCATAGCCCCCGCGGGCACGGCGGCCGAGCTCGCGAACGCCGTCAAACACGTCGGCGATTGCCATGCTCGCGCGCGCAACCGTCGACGTCGCCTTGGCGGTTAGACCCAAGTAGAGCGTAGAGCCCTCCGAGGTTGCCAAATCGCGGGAAACCTGGCTCAGCGCGCCGGTGCTCGAGCCACCCAGGCGCTCAAACAGAACGCGCGATTCATCCGCCGACACCACGCGCGCCCATTGACGGCGCGCCTCGCGCTCGATGGAGTGGGCCTCATCGATCACCCAGTGACGAATCGGAGGCAAGATTCTGCCCTCGGCCGCAACATTGCGGAACAGCAGGGAATGGTTGGTGACCACTACATCGGCATGCGCCGCGCGACGGCGGGCGCCGTGGACCAGGCATTTATCGGGGAAAAACGGGCATAGGCGACGGGCGCACTCGCGCGACGCCGTCGTAAAGTCGGGACGGTTGACGCTGCGCCAGCGAATGCCGAGCGAGTCGAGGTCGCCATCGGCCGACTGACACACGTACGCCGTGATGACCGCGACTGCCGTAAGCGTGTCGGCAGGATCACGCTTAGTCGTAATTTCGACTTGCCCGCGGCTCATGCGCTCAAGCTTGCGCAGGCACGGATAGTGGTCATAGCCCTTGAGAGCGCAAAATGACAGACCACCGTCCAGTTGCTCGGCAAGTTTTGGCAGCTCATGGTACATGAGCTGGTCGGCAAGATTGTTCGATTTGGTCGCAATACCAACCGTGATGTTGTTACGGCGTGCTGCCTCGGCAAAAGGCACCAGATAGGCCATCGATTTGCCGACGCCCGTGCCCGCCTCAATTACACGATGAGTGCCCGTGACCAGCGCATCGCGGACCTCGAGCGCCATCGCGATCTGCTCATCACGCGGCTCGTAGGTGGGATACATGCGATTGACCAGGCCACCTGGCGCATAGTCTGCCTCAATCTCCTCACGACTCGGCATCTTGAGTACCGGCAGTTCGTCGGCGTCCACCCGATCGTCGGCGCGATCGGCCTTGAGAACGTCAGCACGAGCGGCGCTGAGAGAGAAGATAGAACCAGGGTTCTGCCCCGCCAAGAATGAGAAGATTGGACGATAGGACCAAGGCACGTCCGGATGCATGTCGGCTAGGCGCGCCATGAGGCCCTGGGGCAAGTCGGTGAGTGCCACGAGCAACACGCGCCATACGCCACACAGGGCGTCGACGTCGGCATTGGCACGGTGTGATACCGAGTCACAGCCAAACAGATCGGCCATAAAAGACAGCTTGTGCGAGGCCAGGCGCGGAAGCGCGATGCGCGACAGCGCCAGCGAATCGATCCAAATATCGCTCACGTTGACGCCGCCTTTGACCGACTCGATAAACGAGCGGTCGAACGTGGCGTTATGTGCGATTACCGGGCAACCACCGACAAAATCGGCGAGAGCGGCGACGGCCTCAACGGCCGACGGGGCATCTGCCACATCGGCATTTGTAATGCTCGTGAGCTCGGTAATCTCGGCGGGAATCAGCTGCTTGGGATGCACGAAGGTATCGAAGCGGTCGACGATCTCGCGGCCCGAAAGACGGGCCGCCGAGATCTCGATCAGCTCGTTGTCCTGCACCGAAAGACCTGTGGTCTCGGTATCGAGGACGATCACATCTTCCTCGATAAGGCCGAAGGACTGCGTTTTGGCGCGTTCGGCAAGCGTGGCATAGGAGTCGATGACAAACTGCGGCGTTCCTGACGAAACCGCGTCCTCGATTAGCATGCAATGCCCGCTCGACGAAGGCCCATACGGATCAGGCTGTCACAGACCTGCGGGAACGTCATGTCGTCGGTGTGGCGGATCTCATCCGGATACAGCGACGTATCGGTCATGCCGGGAATGGTATTGGTCTCGAGGATAACGGGGCCGTCCTCGCTCACGATAAAATCGCTGCGCGAGATGCCCAGGCAACCGAGCGCCTTGTGAGCGGCACAGGCAAGCTCCTGGGCACGAGCGTAGTTCTCGGGTGAAATCTGCGCCGGAATGCGATGGATGTCCGTAGGGTCGACATATTTCACGTCCAGATCGTAGAACTCGCAGTCCTCGGGCTTACGAATCTCGACAATCGGCAGGGCGCGCACGTCATCTTCACCGTATACACCGACGGTGATCTCGGTACCCTCGATGCACTTCTCGACCAGCACTTTGTCGCCGTACTCAAACGCCTTGGCGATTGCCGCGGGCAGCTCGGAGGGCTCATGGACCAGGGAAATGCCATAGCTGGAACCGTTGACGGCCGGCTTCACAAAGCAGCGCTCGCCACAAACCTCGACGATATGATCGATATCGACTTCATCGCCCACCTCGAGCGCAAGGCCGGGGGCAACAGGAATGCCCGCCTTGGCGTACAGGAGCTTAGAGACCTCCTTGTCGGCACCGCAGGCGCTGGCAAGCACACCCGAGGCCGTGTAGGGGATACCCAGGGTCTCCATGGCGCCCTGCATGGCGCCATCCTCGCCGCCGGCACCGTGCATGGCGATAAACGCCACGTCAAAGCCGCCGGTCGCCATGGTTACCATAAAATCATCGGTAGCCGTGTCGAGCAGCTCCACCGAAGTGTAGCCGGCCTCCTTCAAGGCAACCACGACGTTCTTTCCCGAATTGAGCGAGATCTCGCGCTCAGCGGAATGACCACCCGCCAAGACCGCTACGTGCATGTTCTCTAGGCTTTTACCCGGCATGGGCAGACTCCTCCTCTATAATTTCTGCAGCTGATACCATATTGTAGCGACACCCTCTACGTTTCCCCAAAATCGAAAGGCTTCCATGAATCCCAGGACTAAATCTCAGGACATTCGCGACTTGAGCCAAAACGATATTCGCGACCTTGTGGCCGAACTTGGCCAGCCCACCTTCCGCGCGAAGCAGCTCATCGAATGGGTCTTCGAGAAGAACGTTTGTTCGTTTGACGATATGACCAACCTTCCCAAGGCTTTCCGCGAGCAGCTTAAAGAGGCTTTTACCTTTGACACGCCGACTGAACTAACCAAGCAGGTTTCCAAAGATGGCTCTCGCAAGTATCTGCTCGAGTACCACGACGGCGTTTCCGTCGAGACTGTCGGTATGCCCCGTCGCAACAAGCTTTCCGTCTGCGTTTCCACCCAGGCTGGCTGTGGCATGGGCTGCGCCTTTTGCGCTACCGGTCTCAACGGCCTCAAGCGCTCTCTGACCGCTCAAGAGATCGTCGACCAGGTACTTCATGTATCCAACGACTTTGGCGAGCGTGCCACGAGCGTCGTCTTCATGGGCCAGGGCGAGCCGTTTGCCAACTACGACGAGGTTCTCAAGGCGCTGCGAATCCTCAACGACCCCGATGGCATCGGTATCGGCGCTCGTCACCTCACCGTCTCTACCAGCGGCGTTATTCCCGGTATTCGCAAATTTGCCGATATCCCCGAGCAGTTCACGCTTGCCGTTTCCCTGCATTCCGCCATCCAGTCGACGCGCAACAAGCTCATGCCCGGTGTTAAGAAGTACACACTGCTTCGCCTTCACGAGGCGCTTCAGCTCTACACCGAGAAGACTGGCCGCCGCCCGACCTATGAGTATGCCATGATCGAAGGCGTCAACGATACGAATCCCGAGATGCAGGCGCTCTGCGACTTCTGCGAGGGAACGCTGTGCCACGTTAACCTTATTCAGCTTAACGACATTGAGGGTAGCCCGCTCAAGCCGTCGCCGATTCATAAGGTTGAGGATCTTCAGCGTCGTCTTGAGTCCCGTGGCATCGAGACCACGATTCGTAACTCCCGTGGTAACGATATTGACGCCGCCTGCGGACAGCTGAAGCAGCGCTTCAAAGTTCAGAAGAACGCATAGGGGAGTCGCACCCCAAAACGTTTCATGTGAAACATTGAACGGCCACGGTTGCAGGATATGCAACCGTGGCCGTTTCATTTATTGACCTTAATTTTGAATCAGTTGCTACCTGTCCCATGTTTTACGGCCAAAATAAGGGGTCCTTGTCTCATGAATCAGACAAGGACCCCTCAAAATTTGCTGAGTAATTATTAGGTACCTAATAGCCTACATTTTCCCATTGGTTGCTGACCCAACCCTGATTAATCTTGGGATTCTTCGTTACCTGAGCAGTACGCATTGCAACATCTTCCGTCATAACATCCATTTTCTTTTTGGAAGTATCGACGATATCTTGCGCGCCTCGAAGCAAGCGACCTCGGAATTCATCGTCTGTCGCGATCTTATATCCAGCAAAGGCACCAGCTGCGACAGTCGTCGCCAATGCAATCGCAGCTATAATCTTATTCCTCATCTTGGCCTCCTTGATCAAACTGAATCATTTCGCCAAGAATACGAGAGAGCTCTTCCTCGTCTTTAAACTCAATCTCAATCTTATTCTTTCCACGCGAGCTCTTCACACGCACGTTGGTATTAAATACCTGACGAAGCACACGGGCAGCCTTTTTAAAGGACTGAGGCGTTGCAGGCCTTGGCGTCTTAGGTGTCTCTCCGGCAGAAAACAACGGAGCAAGATTTTCTGTCGCTCTTACGGAAAGGCCCTCTGTAACAACTTTCTCTGCAAGTCGAATACGCGCGTCCTCATAGGGAACTGCAAGAATCGCACGTGCATGACCAGCAGTAAGTTTGCCCTCAAAAATCATCTGCTGAACTGCTTCGGGGAGATCGAGAAGACGCAGCGAGTTTGTAATTGCAGAGCGTGACTTGCTTACTGCCTTCGACAATGCCTCCTGGGTCATACCGCTGGCATCGATGAGCTGTCGATAGCCCTTAGCCTCTTCGACGGGATTCAGATCTGAACGCTGAAGGTTTTCGATAAGAGCAAGAGCCAGCATCTCTTCATCATTTACCTCTTTAATGATGACTGGCAATTCTTCAAGGCCAGCAAGCTTTGACGCCTGGTAACGACGCTCACCAGCGATGATCTCATAGCCGTTTCCATGCTTGCGAACCAAAAGCGGCTGCAAAACGCCATGTTCTTGGATTGACTCGCTCAACTCGCGAAGTTCAGTTTCGTTAAAGTGAATTCGCGGCTGATTAGGGTTGGGAACGATATCCTCAATAGGTAGTTTTGTTTCAGATGCAGCATTTGAAGCCGATGCAGCCGAACAGCCGGTCTCATACTCGGCCTCTGAGACCAAAGCATTCAGTCCACGTCCCAATCCGCCACGTTTCTTTACACTAGGCACGCTTGATCACCTCTTTTGCAAGGTTCATATATGCTTTTGCACCCTTATTTTGAGGTGCATAGGTAATTACCGGTTCTCCAAAAGACGGAGCTTCGGAGATTTTAACCGTACGGGGGATTAGCGTCTTAAACGCCTTATCACCAAAGTACGATTGAACCTCCTCAACAACCTGATTCGATAGTGAAGTACGCGAGTCATACATGGTCATAAGCACACCATAGGTGTCTAAGCCCTTGTTAAGACGTGATTTAACCATCTTCATAGACTCAAGCAGCTTCGTAACGCCCTCGAGTGCGTAATACTCGCACTGGATCGGAATCAAAACGCTATCCGCTGCGGTCAAGGCGTTGATAGTAAGCAGGCCGAGCGAAGGAGGACAGTCAATGAAAATAAAATCGAACTCGTCCTGAATCGGCTCAAGCAAATCTTTGAGGCGGGTTTCACGTGCAATTGCGCTTACGAGCTCAATTTCGGCGCCTGCAAGCTGAATTGTAGCTGGAATTACGAATACCTTTTTGCAATTTGTATCAAGAACGAGTGATTCTGCCGGCACATCATTCAACAATGCATCATAGATGCAGTGATCAAGGTCTTCTTTTTCAATTCCGAATCCACTGGTGCTGTTTCCCTGCGGATCAAAATCGACAATCAGTGTCTTACGACCCTGCTCACCCAGTGCTGCTGCAAGGTTTACAGCCGTCGTTGACTTACCGACGCCGCCTTTTTGATTGATGATTGCAATGATACGCGTGTCTTTTGCGCTCTTAGAACGCTTAACGTCGCGAAATCCCACGGTCCCTCCTGGTGTGTATTAAAGCTGTCAAACGGAGGATGTTTCACGTGAAACATTCCGAATCGATAGCAACTGCTATGTTTCACGTGAAACACTGCAAGCTGTTAGTATCCATTATGTTTCACGTGAAACATCTAGGCAAGCGGATTCTTCTTTGCCATGCCATTTGCACGAGGCAATGAAACGGATGCTGAATGACTCTTCTTAAGAACAATGAACTCCCTGTGACCCAAGCCTTCAGGCAAATCAATTGCGTCATTCAGAAGCAAAGTGAAGCCGCAAATCTTAGCTGCTGACATGCCGGAAGCAAGCTCCTCATCCGAAGGATTGCCCTTGGTGATAACAAATAGCCCTCCATCCTTCAGGTACGGAGCCGCATACTCAACAAGAATCGGTAGAGGGGCCAGTGCGCGGGCGGTTACAACGGAGAACTGCTTCTTATGGCTTCGAGCATATTCTTCAAGACGATCATGAACCGCATGAGCATGTTTCAATCCAAGAGCATGGACAAAGGAATTAAC
>URZN01000023.1 GCA_900552345.1 uncultured Collinsella sp.
TACAACGAATGACAAACGTGTTGCCATCTCGCGTTTCTATTATCTGGACATGAACGCATGTCTCGACCCCGAAACGGATAGGTACGATGCTATCGTTTCCGTCCCTGAGGACAGGAAAATCAAGGAGAATTTCGATCGAGATGTAAAGCTTGATTTGTCCACCCGCAAACTTGAGTATGAACACGAGATGTATCCCGCGAACGTCCTCTTCGACTCAAGCGCTGCAACTCAGTGGTTACTTGGCTATATGTCTTTTCATCAGTCATCTCCAGATGCCATGACAAAGTTCAACAAGTTTCAGCAGGATGTCATCGAAACAATTACTTCGTATAGGCTCCCCGTTATAACTATGGACAAAAGTACACCACGCGAGGCTGTTTGCAAGGTGTTTGAAAACGTTAATACCGGCGGCGTCTCACTCACTGTGTTCGAGCTCGTTACTGCAACTTTTGCTACTTACAAGTTTGACCTCCGAGGAGACTGGAAGGCCAACAAGCGCCGAATTCATGCTCTGGATAAGGACATTCGCACTGACGTTACAGAAAGCGTAGACGAAACCGCTTTCCTGACTACAGTGACACTATTTACGAACTACAAGCGTAAGCGTGACGGTTTAAGCGGAGCCGTTAGTTGCAAGAAGAAAGATGTACTGGACCTGCGATTCGAGGATTATCAGGCGAACAAAGAAGCTGTTATCGAAGGCTATGAACTTGCTCGTGAATTTCTGCTATCGCAGTCCGTTTTCAGGAAGCGCGATCTTCCTTACACGACTCAGATCATTCCTCTTGCTGCAATTGCTGGCTATGTGGGTCCCAAGACTTTCAAGGACCCCAAGAGGCAAAAAATCATTGCTCGTTGGTTCTGGTGTGGAATCTTTGGAGAGATGTATGGCGGCTCTAACGAGACTCGCTTTTGCTATGACATAGAGGATGTTGTTGCCGAGATTGAAGGCGCAGAATCCGAGATGCGAACCGTAAACAATGCCCATTTCCAGTCAACCCGACTTCTGGGACTCCAGTCGAGACAGTCGGCAGCCTATAAGGGAATCATGGCCCTCCTCTATAAGGGAAAGGGGCTCGATTTCATGCGCGGCATCTCTATCGATATCGTGAACAGCATGGAAACCGCTCCCGATATCCATCATATCTTCCCGCAAAGCTACTGCGAAAAGATGGGATACGAAAGACAGAAATGGAACTCGGTCATCAACAAGACACCTCTGCTACCTGAATCGAACAGAGAAATTGGAGGCTCGGCCCCCAGTGCCTACTCAGCGAAAATCGTTAAGAAGGCTGACATCGAACGGGGCGAGCTTCGTCATCGAATCGAATCGAATCTTATTGACTGGGATGCGTTCATTAATGATGACTTTGATGCCTATTTCAAGGCTCGTGCCATAGCTTTGCTAGACGCTATTGAGTTCGCTATGGGCAAGTCCATCTCCGATAGGGGCACCGAGGAAACAGTAAAGAGATTTGGCTGCTCATTGGAAAAGGATGCTTCTTAGCTCCGTTATTGGTTATAGAAAGAAGGCTTAATGTCTGATTTTGAAATTTTGCAGCAATTGTGCGGAACAGCAGACGAGCTTTCAAAGAAAAATATCAGCTCTAGTTCACCTGATTTCAAAGCATGGAAGACAAGAGCTGACAGGCTTTTGATTAGGCGATTTGGAGAAGACAGCTACGAATTTAAAAACTTTAACAAAATCAGCTACTCGTTGTCTTTCTTTACCACCAGCACGCCCCACTCGGCTTTCGTTGATGCCTGTGCGGAAGGCCTGCGCAGAGCAAAAGCTGTGCTGGAGATATACCTTGATGAGTTTTCAGCCGAAGGGGAAACCGGATCGACTGCAAATGTCGGAGACTATTCGAAGGTATTTATCGTCCATGGCCACAACGGAGAGCTTCGGGAAAGGGTTGCGAGAATCATCGAAAGGCAGGGTCTGACGGCGGTTATCCTGAACGAACAGTCCAATCAGGGCAAGACAATCATCGAAAAGTTGGAAATTGAAGGCAATGCGGCAGGAGCGGTATGCCTATTTACGGCGGACGACGAAGGAAAAGCCCAGACAGAACACTCGGCAAAGCCCAGGGCTAGACAGAATGTTGTATTTGAAGCCGGATACTTTATTGGTCGGCTTGGCAGGGAAAACGTTGCAATTCTTGCTGACAAAGGTATCGAGATTCCCTCCGATTTACAGGGCGTTGTATATACCGGAACAGACAATTGGGAGTTTGGTCTCTTGAAGGAGCTCAAGTCCATGGGATATTCCATCGACTTTAATAAGATGGATCTCTAACGGTTGCAAGAAGAAAGTTTGGAGTTATATTGTCCCGCCCATCACTGGGCGAACGCAGTATAAATTTGGCTCGTGTAATTCGGTTTCGTGCCGTGACTCACCGTGACTCATGAAAACGCCCCAGTTGATCTCAAATGCTGTGACTCAAATTTGACGGCATGCCCAGACGTCGATTTTTGAGGCTGAGTATAAATAGGATTGACTGGAGCAAACTGCGACAAACTGGAAGCAGTTTTTAACTATAGAGCGGAAATAGTTAAATACGTGCAGCATACGTGCATGACAACCTAGATAGCACCCATGGCATAAACAAGTCAGGGGCTTTTCGTTTGGCAACCGCTGGACAACCTTTATGGTTTCGCGCCCCGTGAACAGGGGACGCAGCACTGTTCACGTCCGGGTCCATGTCGGCACCGATTAATGCCCGCGCTGCTTCTACTGCTCGAAGCACGTCGCCCGGGGTTCCTCGCCAGAGGAGAACTGACCGTTCCTTGCGAAACCGCGAGACCAGCTATATCCGCTTGCTGCGGGCTTGCTTGAGCCAGTTCCTCTTGAAAGAGCCTATACCTCCGAAGAACTTGTTGTACGTCTCACCGTTCTCCTTGGCCTCGTACTTGACCAAGGCAAGTTCGATAGTGCAGAGGTAATCAGCCACTTGCTCGAGGCGGTAGTCGGTCATCGAGGTCTTGCGGCGTCGGACGACCCCTTTTGAGAGGACCTTGCCCACCGAGCGGTCGAGTGCCTGCTTGACAATGTCCTGACCGTTGTCGTAATAGACCTTCACATCGTCGAAGGACTGGAAGAAGCCCAGGTGTTCAATCATGGCGGAGGAGATGTCGCGCCCCATGCGCTCCATTAGCCTTGCCGGGTCTTCGAACTGGCTGCGACGGTAGACGAACGTGATATAGGAAATGGGAAGTTTGCGGACGAACGAGGAGAAGTAGGCGAGCATCACCTTGCGCTGCTCGATGTTAAGAAACTCATAATCCTTGTGCCCGTTCATGAGAGGCTCGGAGTGAAACGGAATGTTAGGGAGATCGGCCCTGGCAAGCTTGGCCTCATAGCCCGTGACCGCCTCGGCGATGCTGTCTGCCTGGTCGTGAAAGACGAGTGTGAGCAGGTAGTAGCGAGCTTTGCCGCCGCGGTCGCCGCTCTCGTCGACGAAGATGCTGAGCTCCTTGACCAATGGGGACTCCTAATGGAATGGATAAAAAAATAGCCGGGGGACTCCCCCGGCACTTGGAGGTAGCTTAATGAGCCACCAACAACTTTATAGCATGTGCTGGCGGTGAGTGCAAGAGAGGAACGGGATGAAACTGCTGTTGATAGTGCCCCTGAAATAGTTTCGCAGCTTCTTCAAGATTGCGGAACACGAGAATTGATTGTCGGAGCTGGCTTGCGATAACAACCCGAGGCTTGCCTTTGCCTATACGAACCTGATACAGAGGCGCAGTGACACCATCCACGAGGGCGTGCCTGAGCTCCTTTCGTCTCGAGGCCCCCTCGCATGCCCGGCCGCGGGCAGCTCCCGGGTCGGTCGCCACCGTCATTTCCTGCCGCTGCTCGACTCGATGTAGGCGTCCAAGGACGCTCTTGACACCAGGAGCTTTCTGTCGAGCCTGTATGAGTTGATCTCTCCCGACCAGATGAGGTCGTACGCCTTGCTCCGGCTCGCCCCCATGTACTTCTGCATCTCGTTCACCGTCATCCACTTGTCGCGGCCCCGGTTTCCCTCGGGCGCGGCGCATTCGGCTGTGCGTGCCATGGTTCCTCCAATCTTCCCGCGCGGCACAGTGTCCCTTTTCATCTGCGCGACGATTGAACCGCCTGATGGCGATTAGTGCGCAGGGCGGGAGCGGAGACGGGTCGAGGTGGGTCGAGCTGGTCGGTCCTCCGCGAAACGGCCATGAGTCGCGTGGCTTAGCTCTCAGCTAAGTCCCTGAAAAGTAAAAGGCGCCCATACGGGCGCCTGCCTAGTAGCTGGAGTTGTTCGGTTGTAGTTGGAATGCTCGTCTTCCGCGGTGCTGTCGTTCGGGGTCCGGCATCTGTCGTTCGCCTCTTATGTCGTGTTTGCTGTTGCATGTTCTGCGAGCGACCTTGTGCAGGTTTTTCAGTCCGTTGTCCCAGGTGCACACGAGTAAATGGTACCCATCCGTTGGGATACGGACATTGTGGGAGGGCTGTCTGGGTAAGCTGGGGTGTACGAGTGGCGGGGCTCTAAAAGCAATAAGTCAAGCTAAAGGGCCTTGTGCTCTATTTTGTAAAACGCGAGGGCGCAATCAACTCGACGATTTCCCCGAACCTTTTCTGAACCATATAGCGACTTGCGCTCTCGTCTCGAACCAGGCGGTTTTCCTCGTCGTAGCAGTCGTCGATGGCCTTGCTAATCGCCTTCACCGCCTCCATGAATCGCGGCCGCTCCTCAGGCGATACCCCGGCCGACTCGAAAACGGCCTCGTTGATCGCTTCTACCTCATGGAGCTCTTCCTCGGGCGCGTCGGGTCCGGGTGCGACAAAGTCGTCGCAATACCTAAGGGCCCTGTTGACGAGTTCCTCCCCGTATTCTGCAACGACGGCCTCCGTTATATCGTCTCTCTTGTCATTAAGCTGAGCCAAGCTCGCCATCTCGTCTAGAAGCTCTGGGAGGATGGGCGATTTTAGGATTTCGCTTATCATTGCGCTGTTCGAGCCCCGGCTTTCTCCGAGGTGGTACTTGCGTTCGAAATGCGTGATTTTGCGAACTTCCTCGAGGGCGGATTCCTCTATCCCCGTGTACTCATGGGCATCCTGCGCCTTGTAGGTCTTGCATTCGATATCGCCTATGAGATAGCCGAGATCGACCTCGAGCACCGCGGCGATTTGAAGCATGATTTCGAATTTGGGAAAAGGCCGCACATGGCCCTTCCTGTCCGGAAGACCAGCATTGACCCACGCGCTGACGTTCTTCTGCGTAAACTGATCGCTCTCGCCATAGAACCGATTGTTTATCAGCTCCGCGAGACCATTCTGCGTTAGGCTCCGCTCCCTCATGAGCCCAAGGAGATTGTCTCGCCACGATTTAAGTCTTGACTTCACGACTTCGTTTTGCTGCAGAAGTTCTGCCTTTGGACCGCTCATCTTCAATATCCTCCTAAGTGACTATTACATGATTCAATTTACAGTTATTACCGTTAATCGATTCTACCATTCTGCTTTTCATCGAGGCATACTAACAGGCAGAGAGCAAGTAGACAAGGAGTGCTAGATGAGCAAGACCTATACCAACGCGGAGATTCTCGATCGGCTCAAGAGTCTTGAGGGGCTGCTTCTGGAGCGAGTTTTCGAAACCTCGTACAGCGAGAGCCTGCGTACCTACGACCTTATCGACCACCTGCGAAGCAAGGCCCACGACCTTGGGTTGGAGGGGGAGGACACCTACGCCGCCCTCATTCGGGATCTAGAGAAGCTCAGTTCGACCATAGGCGGGCTGATCAACGGGAAGCGCGGCGAGCTTCTCGCCGCAAAGAGTCTCAAATGTCTTCGCGGCGATAGCCTGCTGCTTTCCAACATCGCGCTTCCGAATGGAGGCTCGTTCGAGGAATACGATCAAGTTCTAATCGCCCGTTCGGGCGTATACGTGATCGAGGTAAAGAACTATCGAAACGACGTCGTGATAGACGATGGGGGAATCCTGCGCTGCGGTCCTCGCTCCTACAACGTCGGTGAGCGAATGCGTGAGAAGATGCATGCCCTTTGGGATGCGATTCAATTCTCTTCTGACGGCTGCATAAGCGAAGAGGACGTGCATGGCATGCTTCTTTTCGTGAATAACGAGGCAAGTGTTACCGATTTCTTCCATCGAGTCCCCGTGATGCGTTGTGGTCAGATTGTCTACAGCATCGAAGACGCAAACCGATGCGACGAGAAGCTGTCTTGGGAGGACATGGTTCGCATCAAGTCCGTCCTCCTCGCACGAAAAACGGCGGCAGAGTTTCCAATGCCGCTTGACGAAAACCGTGTAAAAAGCGAGCTCGAGGATTTCCTCGATTTGGTCGAGGCCAAGACTGCAAAGGACGCTGCTAAATCAATAGCGGCTGGCCACAACGAAGTTGATTCTCCAACAACACTCGATAACCATGCTCGACATTCGCAATTGCCCAGCTGGGTACCCGCCGCGGCGGCTGTCATCTCTGGTTTGGCAATAGGCGCGGGTGGGCTATTCCTGCATGCAAAGAAAGGATAAGGAGCCTAGCTGTTGGATGCGGAAAGCACAGATTGACTACAAAAAGGAGTAAGGATGACCGAAAACACGATGGGATCCATTGCAATAAGCGATGTGACGATTGATGCCATGAACGAGAAGGCCATTAATTGTCAGGGTGTGTTCAAATCCCTTGTCGATGCGACGAACGGCATCACCGAGCCTCAGGCTGGCCTTCTCGGATGCTTCGTCGTTTCCATTGCCGGAGTGGCGGGATATGGAATATACGCCCTTTGCGACCTGGTCAAATCCGGACACTCCATCGAGCTCACCTCTGGAGGGGTGCGCTTCGCGGCGAATATGGCAGCGCTCGGCGAGGCGAGCAGCCTCTAATCGGCAGACAGGAGAATCGATGCAGGTGAATGAGATACCTTCGATCGGGACCACGCTGACTTACGGCGAGGCGATTAAAGCATACGACCGCTTCGAGCGGACGATGCTCGAGAAGGCGTACGGGGTCGAACTCTGTACGACCTGCTCTGGCAGCTTGAGTCGCTCGCACAGAAGCTCGGAATCGAGGGCAAGGGGGGCCTTTCTCAAGGCTCAAGAGGGAGATCCGGTCGTTCGCGAGCGAGAGGACCGCTCTGGCGAACGGGGTGAACGGCGAGAGGTTCTACCTGCTTCAGGATGAATCGGCGCTCAGGCAGCATGACGAGACGCACCTTTTCAGGGTCGGAATCGATGGGGATAAGCTCGCCGGCGGCCTCGACGAGGCTCTCGAGCTGCTTTCAAAGGAGTCTACCAAGGTCGACGTATACGCCGACACCTATTCACCCAATCGTTCGGAACGGGATTTTGACAGGCTAGGTGAAGACCCTTTCATGAAATGGGTTGGGATCGGGTTTTGCGTGATGATGATCTGCCTCGGAATCTCGATGCTCGTCCATTCGGCCTTCCAGATTGGCTTTTGCTCCAAGTGGTTTATCTAGTGTGGGAGCCGTTGAACGAGCAGGCTTTCATTCAATTCGCCAACTCATGGGCAAGCCGCCCGAGACTACTCACTTTGCCCACCGATGGCGAAGACCCGCGACCTGGGGTTTTGTAAACGGTGCGCGAGCCACCCGCGTTGATTCACTTACGATTGCAGCTGGCGGCTTGCAGGCTAAAGGGAGATTGAGTTTCAAAACGGGCGTTTTTGGTGCTATTGAGCTTCCAAAGGTGGTCAATCGCGGCCTTTGGGGCAAAACAAAAACTCAACGCCCTGAGTTCGAAAAAAGTTTTTGAAGTTGTCCCAGCTTTTGTCCCTGAGGCCGACGAAGCACGACATGGTGTTACTTGGCGGCACTCGACTCGAAACGGCACCGAAAACTGGATGCAACTGGAATGACGGGATGGCAGAACCGAAGCCATCGAGTGGGAGTAAGCAGGGCTTTGACCTGCACTTTTGAGTGCCGCACTGTGCCGCTGAGTTTCGTTTCGGACGAGAGTCACGGCAAAGCCGCCAGCGACGGCGGTGAGTAAAAACGATTTTCTAGCCTCTGTTCCCTCGTTGGAACAGAGGCTTTTTCTTTGTCGTTTTACTCCCCTTCACCTGCGATTTCGCTATTTACTCCCCGCATTTCAAGATGGAAGCGTTTGATTGCGAGGCACGCCGGTGTGAGGGCCTGAGTCGTCAGGCCCTCACAGGGGGACCGCGATGGTGGCCACCGCGCCGCCCGAGGGGCTGTTGGCGAGCGAGACGGAGCCCCCGTGGGCGCTCGCGGCCTCGGAGGCGGCGTGGAGGCCGAGCCCGTAGTGGCGGCCTCCGTCGCGCGAGGAGCGGGAGGATTCGTCTGTGAAGAGGCGCTCGCAGCCGCGTTCGAGGGCGGCGGGAGAGAAGCCCGGTCCGTCGTCGGACACCTCGATGACGAGGTGGCCGCCCTCGACGTCGCAGGAGACCGCCACGCGCGAGCGCGCGTGCTCGGCGGCGTTGACCACGAGGTTCGCGGCGGCTCGCGCCAGGGCGGTTCGGTCGAGCGGGGCCTCGGGCGCGCCCGCGACAGCAGGGCCCGTGGCCGCGTCGAGCGTCACGCCTCGCGCCCGGGCGATCTGGGCGGCCTCGGCGAGGACCTGCTCGCAGAGCTCGGCCGGCCGCATGGGGGCCCTCTCCGCCCCGCCGGACCCGCGCGAGGCCTCGATGAGCAGGCGCACGTAGCCGTCGAGCCTTTCGACACTGCCGGCTATGTCGCGCGCGGCGGCCGCGAGGTCGGCGTCTTTCTCGTCTTCCAGCTCCTCCGCCACGAAGTCGGCGTTGGCGCGCAGCACGGTGAGCGGCGTCTTGAGGTCGTGGGCGAGCGACGCCACCTGCTCGCGCTGCCCCCGCTCCGCGGCCCAGCGGGCCTCGAGCGACTCGGCGAGGGAGGCCCGCATGGCGTCCATCGCGGCGAGGACGTCGTTCACCTCGCGCACGTTGGTGCTGCCGACCGCGAAGTCGAGCTCCCCCGCGCCGACGCGCCCCGCCGCCTCCGCGAGCGGCGCCATCTTGCGCGAGATCACGCGGCTCGCGCGGCGTGCCACGAGCGCGAGCGCGAGCGCGCTTCCCGCCGCGGCGCCGACGAGCATGAGGTTCTGCGGGTTGGGAAGCAGGCCGGCGAGGTCGCGCGAGACCCACTGCGGCAGGTACTCGCTGACGAGTGCGCAGGCCCCGCCGCCCTTGAGCGGGAACGCGGCGTAGGTGAGGCCCGAGCCCCCGCCCTCGATCTCCACTGTGCCCGGATCCGCGGCGAGTGCCGCACGGGCCATTTCCGTCGCGCCCTCGAGCCGCGTGCCCTCGAGGTCTGTCATCAGCACGTGTCCGTCCTTGTTCAGGATGAGGTAGCGGTACGCCGTCGGCACGTCCTGCTGCCCGCAGACGCCGTCGCGTGCCAGGCCCTCCGCGACCTCGCGCGCATTGGCCGGCCCCCAGCTTGCCTCGTAGACGAAGCCCGCGTTGATCGCCGCGGAGAGCGCCATGAACGAGGCGAGCCACGCCGTGGCAACCGCCGCGAACGCGTAGGCGAAGTAGCGCGCGATGACGAAGGAGAGCGGCATGCCCCCGCGACCTCGCGCCCCGGTCCTCAAAGCTGCCACTTGTACCCCATCCCCCAGACGGTCGCGATCGGATCGGCGCCGGCCTCGGTGAGTTTCCTCCGGGCGCGGCTGACCTGCATGGATATGGCCGCGTCGTCGG